>CALAUK010000147.1 GCA_937892135.1 uncultured Clostridia bacterium
TGCGACTTGTTGCCAAATAATTTGGTAATAATGTCTATAAAACCCATATTTATAGTTAATAATTAATAGTTAATAGTTAATAATTCTTTTTGTCAATTCGTATAGCATACAAATTAGCGTGCAAAGATACAAAAAAAAATGCACATATGCAAGTTACAACAAGTTTCTAAGCAATAAAAACCAACAATGTGTCAATTTTTACACATTTTTTCATAATATAACCTCCCTTAGATTATTACCTTTATTCTACAATATTTTTAAAATTTTGTCAAATCTTTTTTAATCGGGCGAGAACATAAGCTCTCGCCTACAATTACCTGTAATTCATTCCCTGATATAACCCATTCTCCGCCATATATTTATCAATTCCGCCTAAAACCGAAATTTTATCTAAACTCCACATCGGCGCAACAAGGCTTTTTCTGTCGCCGTCGCCCGTAACACGCTCAATAACACACTCGGGCGCAAAGTAAGTTAGCTGATTTGAAACCGCTTTAATATACTCCTCCTTTGAAAGAGGCGTGTATTTTTCCTCATTGTAAAGCCTTTCGTATTCCGTTCCCTTTAAAACGTGCAGAAGTGAAATTTTAACCGCATCAATTTTAAGCTTCCCCAAATCCTTAGCCGTTTTGATATAGTCTTTATAATCCTCGCCGTAAAGCCCTGTTATAATATGCGCCAAAACCCTTATCCCCTCTTTTTTAAGGCGCGAAACCGCATCATAAAAAACCTTTGTTTCATAGCCACGGTTAAAAAGGGATGCACTTTTGTCGTTTGTTGTCTGAACTCCAAGCTCAACCGTAAGATATGTTTTTTTGTTTATCTCAGATAAAAGAGCTAAAACATCATCGCCCAAACAGTCGGGCCTTGTCCCAACAGATAAGCCGACCACATTTTCACATTCTGTCGCCTCGTAAAACTTTTCTCTTAAAACCTTGGCGGGCGCATAGGTGTTAGTATTTGCCTGAAAGTATGCAATCATCTTTGGTGTTTTTCCGATTTTCTTTTCTATTCTCTCCTGCTCTTTTTTAATCTGCTCGCGAATGCCAATTCCGCCTTTTGTAAAAGCGCCCGAGCCCGAAAGGCAAAAGGCACAGCCTCCAAAGGAAACTGTGCCGTCTTTATTAGGGCATGAAAAGCCACCGTCAATAACCGCCTTATACACCTTTTCGCCGAATGTATTTTTAAGGTGATAGCTGAGTGTATGATATCTTTTGTTGTCTTCTGAATATAAAAAATCAGACATTTTCTTTAAACTCTCTTTCAAACTTTCTCTCTGTCGGTATATAGAAAATCAAATTCGAAACTATTGCCAAAATCCAGCCTATCGGCCAAACAAGGTAAAGGAATGTAAGGCTTTGGGGAAGATGCGGGAAAATGACATACACCCACGGGAAACGGATAGCGCACATAAATAAAAGTGTGTTAACCGTTGGAATAATGGGCTTTCCGTAGCCTCGCATCGTGCCGTTCATAATCTCGTTTATTCCGCAAATGAAATATGTGCTTGAAACCAAAACCATCTTCTCGCACGAAAACTTAATAACCTCAGGGTCTTTCGACATAAACGACGAAAGCCACGGCGAGAAAATCGCAGAAAGCGCGCCTAAAGTTCCTGCAAACAAAATTGCAATTCCCATAGAGCACCACACCGATTTTTTAGCTCTTAATATATTTTTTGCACCAAGGTTTTGTGCAATATACGGCGTTGCCGCATGAGCAGGTGCAACTGCTATCTGATATAAAATTCCGTCATACTGATTTGCAATAGAAAGCCCTGTTGCCGCCGCCGCACCGAAGGCGTTAACTGTTGCCGTAATAACCACATTTGCCATTGAATACATTGACTGCTGAAGTCCTGCAGGAATTCCTATAAACAAAATCTGACCTAATTCTTTTTTATAAATTCTTGTTTTCTTAATATCGTAATGATAAACGTGTCTGCTTTTTAAAATAACCGATATTGACATATAAGCAATTATCGCGTGTGATATAAGGTGTGCAACGCCAACCGCTGAAACCTTTAGTCCCAATTTGATAAATACAACGCTTAAAACAACCTTAAGCGCACCCATAATAAGCATAAAGTACATAGGCCTTTTCGTGTCGCCTGTTGCGCGCATTAAAGCCGAAGAAAAGTTATAAAGCATTAAAAACGGAAGAGCCGCAAAGTAATATATAAAATAATTTTTTGCATCTGAAAAAATCTCTTGGGGGGCAGTTATTTACTTTAAGAAGAAAATCCGAAAATACTATTGCTAAAATTCCAAAAAGAGCGCCCAAAATCACCGAAAGCAAAACAGAGGTTGAAACAACCTTTTCAATCGATTTTTTGTCTCCCTCGCCAATAGTTTTAGCAAGTACCACATTAGCACCTAACGACGCTCCCACAGCAAGACCTATAATAAGGCTTATCATACTTCCCGAAACGCCAACCGCACCAACAGCATAGTCGCCTATCATATTGCCCACGACAACCATATCGAGTGTGTTTAAAAGTGTCTGGCCGACATTCATTATCATAATCGGGATTGCCATAGCTAAAATCCCTTTAAATATCGGGCCGTGAAGCATATCTGTCTTTTCCGCTTTCATAATTTTTCCCCCTTAAGTCGGCTTAATTAAAAAACGAAACCACTATGTAACCTAGCCACACAAAAACCATCGCCAAAGAAATAAAAAGACCCTTAAAATCCGCTTTTTTGCCGTTTTTAAGAATTGCGCCTATTGCACCCAAGCCAATCGATAAAATCGAAAAAACAAGGCCAAGTGAAATAAACCACAGTCCCCCTTTAAAAATTAAGGCAAACAAAACGAAATCAAGAGCCGATAAAACCCCGAAAATCAAAGATAATAAACCCATGATATTCTCTCCTTTTTTTGTTCTTTTGTTATTATATACTTTAGCTTCCATAAAGTCAACCCCAAAAGTCATATTTTTTGATTTAATTCATAAGATTAAACGAAAGGTGTGATTTTAATGAATGATTACATAGAAAAAAGGGCATTAGAGCTTGCAGAATATATCTTGGAAACAGGCGCCACGGTAAGAAGTGCTGCAAAGAAATTCCGCGTCTCAAAATCAACAGTTCACAAGGACGTTTCCTCCCGCCTTGAAAAGATAAACCCCTCCCTTTTTCTAAAGGTCAGAGGTGTTTTGGACGAAAACAAAAAAGACCGCCATATACGCGGCGGAAATGCAACAAAAGAAAAGTATCTTAAGATGAAAAATTCTTAAGAGTTTTTATGCACCTTTGGTGCATTTCACGAGCATCGCTCATTGCAAGAAAAAGCACCCAAACGGGTGCTTTTTTGTGTTACAATTTTTAAAAATCGTGTCTTACGCCTGCATCAATCTTATATTTTTCAAAAATACACACAATTTCCTCCATAGCGTCAAAATCTGAATATTCATCATTTTTAACGACTTCACTGATTTCTCTTAGCATTTTTATAGCAACCGTGTCCGCAATTTTGCCCCCGTCAATTACAAAATCTTTTATGTTTGAACACACATAATCTGCCACATATTCTTTTAATAGTTCCAGTTTAATGTCCATATAATCACCTCCAAATGATATTTTATCATATAAATTGTAAATTTACAATAGAATTTTCTAATATGTTATAAAAATGAATTTTAACATATAATAGAATTGAAAATTGATAAAAGGGGGATTTGTATGGCATTTACTCCAAAAGAAACAAAAAAGAAAGTCAAAGCGGGATATAAGACACTTTATATAACAGATGAACTTGCCGAAAAAGTGAATAATCTTGCAAAAAAACATGATACAAGTTTTAATAATATTGTAATCAGCATTATTGAAGATTTCTTTAAAGAAAACAAGGCTTAAAAAGCCTTGTTTTTTTATTGTATGAACTCCTGCGAGCCAAAATAAAGCACCTCGTATTCGTGCTTTATTTTGGTAAGCTCACCGCATTATCGTTCGCCACTAAACTTCCCCACGCGGTTTTTCGTGCCGCGTTTTCGCTTGGCGG
>CALAUK010000148.1 GCA_937892135.1 uncultured Clostridia bacterium
GTTCCAACGGGAAGAAACTTAAGCGAAAGCGTGTATAGAAAATACGGCAAGGCACAGGTGACCACGCCACAGCCTATCATAAAAATAATAGAAATGGGGTTCTTCATCAAAGCTTCGCCAATCTCCACCGGCCTTGACACCGCCAGCGCAATTATTGCCATAAACACAAAAGAATACATACTTGCCGCTGTCGGATTAAATCCGTTTTTCATCTGTATCTTGGTAAAAATATTATATGCACTGTATAAAAGGCCTGCCGCAAGTCCGAATATTATTCCTTTTATGCTATAAGAAAAGCCGCCTATTATTCCTGATACAAGACACGACCCTGCCATAACTAAAACAAGAGCCAAAAGCTTAATTTTCGTAAATTTTTCGCCCATAAATGCAACGGAATATATCATTACAAATATCGGCGCCGTATACATCAAAACAACTGCAGTTGAAACGGATGAAAACTGTATTGAAAGAAAATACGAACACGAGGTCAGCGCCATACAGGCACCGCTTATTAAATAAAGAAAAAATTTCCTTTTTGTTAACTCAAAAAGACTCTTGTCCTTAAAAAATACATATATAACAAAACACAGAGCCGCACTTAAGCCTCTGACTGCCGTCATTTGCACCGAAGACAATCCCACATCGGAAAGAACACGAACAAAAAGTCCTGTTGTTCCCCACAGTATGCCCGATAAAATTATACATAATAACGCTTTCTTGTTCACAATATCACCTCGAAGCACTTATAAATCCACCTAATTCTAACACATAGAGGTTTAAAAGTCAATAAATATTTCGCCTTGATTTTTTAATATCATCCATAGAATTGATAAAACTCTTTAAACCATCGCTTAAAACAAAAAACGTGCAAACCGGATTGATTTGCACGTTTTATAATGAGCGAACATAGGACCCGCATATCTGCACTAAAAAATCATTTTTTATGTTTTTATTAAAACTCCTTGTTGTAATACTCTCTTACACGCTCATACTTTATCTTACAAACCCTTACATTTTTAAACTTCCATGCACTCGCAAATGCCTCCATTCCGATTTTTCCGTACTTTGTTTCGTCAATCGGATCAGGATCTGTAACTTCAAGGCAAAGCTTTCCGTCAACCAAAACAAAAATCTTGCCCTTGATGTTTCCTAAAGTAAATTCGTGCTCTTCTTCGGGGTCAAAATCGAAAAGCTGAGTCGCCGCGGTAAGACGGTATTCAGGGGATTTTTCAAATCCTATATTTCCATGCCAGAAAGCCTCCATGCCCGAAACATATGCATTACCTCTGCCCTTTTCGTCGTCCCACTCGCCGTTTACCATAATATTTATATCGTGAGTTGAAGGAGACACCATCTTTGCAGTTAAACTAAGCATAACTTCGCCGAAAAAGTCAGATCTGGACACAATCATACCGGGGCACATATCAGGATTTTTTCCCACTACCCAACCGTCCTCTGTGTACCACTCTCCTGTTTTAATATCAAAATGCTCATTTAATATTTTATCATCAAATTCGTCTAGCGAAAGAAGCACTTCTGAGTTTTTAAGGTCAACATCATAGCCAACGAGAGTTAAAATGCCCTCTCCGCACCTTTGCTTATTTTCAGCTCCTCTTTCAAACCTTTTAAGTTTACGCATAGTACCCTCCTTATTTTATAGCCTCAATATAAAATATCAAAAAAACTCGTCTTTTTGCCATTATACTGTTTTGTTTCACTGTTGTCAATAATTTTATTCTATAAGACCGTATTTAACTTTAACCCTCTCTATCATATCTATCATAGGCTCCGCTATAAACCAAAGAAAAACTGCCGTTGAAAGCGCGTGGATTATATCGTAAGCAAATCCTGTAATATAAGTTAGCTTTATCATTTCCCAGGTTATATTATCCTGATACATAATAACAGATGACGGATTCATAATTCCCCCGTAAAAAATAAGAGTTAACAAAAATCCGGCTATGCAAAAAGGAAGCTTCGCTCTCTTCAAAAAACCACTTTTAAAAAGAATTCCCGAAACAAATCCTATAATTCCAAAGGCAAACATCTGCCACGGAGTCCATGGCCCTTGCCCGAAAAAGAAGTTTGAAACAAAAGCTGTAATCGCACCAACCAAAAAGCCAGTTTCTCCCCCAAAGCATATCCCCGAAATAATCGCAATTGCAATAACGGGCTTAAACTGAGGCAACATAAAAAACGCCGCTCTTCCCGCAACTGCGACAGCACACAAAACACTTATCGTGACAATTTCTCTTGCCTTTGGCTTCCTTGCTTCAAACGCCATAAAAAAAGCCGCCATAGTTTCTATTATAACAAGAAAGCTTGTAATATAATATTTTCTAACCCCTATAAACGAAACGCCGAAATAAATTGTAAGCGGAATTAAAATAAGTATTAAAAGAGCCGAAAAAATTGTTCCCTTTTTAAACTTTTTCCTTGCCTTTTTTTCTTCAGTTTTCTCCTTTTTTATCTCGTACACATCTGTGTTTTGTATGTTTTTATCTCTTCTTTTGACCTCACCGCCACAAGCTAAAATTATATCTTCTGCCAAAACTGCTTCCGGAAGATATAGTCTTGCCATTCTGTTTGCAGAAGTAGTATAAAACGCCTTTCCCGAAAAGAACTCCCGAGGCTCTCCTGCTGATGTGATGTTTCCGTCAAAAAACAGGGCGCATCTTGAAGAAACTTCCGCACAAAATTCAATATCATGGGATACCATTATTAAAGTAACGCCGTTTTCGGAAAGATTCTTTAATATATCTTTAAAATCCTCTTTAAACTTAGCATCCATTCCTTTTGTAGGCTCATCTAAGAGAAGAATTTCAGGCTCACGAAGAAGAATTTTTGCAAGAGCCAGTTTTTGCTTCTCTCCGCCCGACAAATCGTACGGATGGCTTTCTAAAAGCTTTTCTAATCCTAAAAGTGACGAAACCTTCTTGATTTTCATCTCCTCATCGTCTGAAAGCTTATCTTTTTCAAAGACCTCCGCCAAATCCAGATAGGCCGTCTTTTTAACAAACAGGCTCTGCGGATCTTGAGGGAGTGCCCCCAGCGTTCCATTATGCAAATTATCAATTTCAAAAATGCTCTCGCCTTTTATTAAAATATCTCCTCTGTAAGGAAAATTAATCCCCGAAACAAGAGACAATGCTGTTGTTTTTCCCGTTCCGTTTCCGCCAAGAATTGAAAAAATCTCGCCCTTATAAACCTCAAGGTTTAATCCCTTTATAACATCAGGCAACTTCTTTTCGTAGCGAAACCATGCATCTTTTATCTCTACTACCGTTTCTCTTTTCTCTTTTTGAGGTTCAGGCTTTAAAATTAACTCAGGATGCAGAGTGTTTGTCTTTGAATATTCTTCAAGCCATGCTCTTCCCTCGCTGACGGTTACAGGGCACGGAAGTGAATTTTTCACGCTTCCGTAAACCCTCATAGGCGTAGGAAGCGCCTTATACATATCGTGATCTATGTTTTTTAAAACATTTAAAATTTCTCGAGGCTTTTCGTCTGCAATAATTTTTTTGTCTAAAACAATCACTCTTGTTGCTATTGAAAAGGCATCTTCCAAGCGGTGTTCAGTAAAAATTATTGTTGTGCCAAGCTCCCGATTGATTTTTTCAAGCATTTTTAAAAAGTCCTGCGCTGAAATCGGGTCAAGCTGACTTGTCGGCTCATCTAAAATCAGAACAGACGGCTGCATCACCATAACAGAAGCAAGGTTTAAAAGTTGCTTCTGACCTCCCGAAAGCTCGGTTACCTTTTTATAAAACCAGTTCTCTATCCCGAAAAACGACGCCATTTCAGAAACTCTCGCCCTGATTTCAGGGGTCTTAAGGCCTAAATTTTCAAGACCAAAGGCAAGCTCGTGATACACCTTATCCGTAACAATCTGATTTTCGGGATTTTGCATAACGAACCCGATTTCCGCTGTCTGTTCACGGTTTTCATAATCTGAAAGAGGCTTTCCTTTGAAATATACTTTTCCTCCTCTTTCTCCGGCCGGCGCCAGAACGGGCTTTAAAAGCCTTAAAAGCGTTGTTTTTCCCGAGCCTGACTTTCCGCAAATCAAAACAATATCGCCCTGATTTATTTTTAAATTCACATCAAAAAGCGCCATATCCGTTCTTGTGGGATATGAAAAGCTTAAATCTTCGACTTTAATAATTTCCATTTTTTCACCTCCCAAGCTTCAATCATTACAGGAAACATAAAAAGAAGTAACTGCGCTAAAAACACGCTTACGCCAAACACCGAGGCTTCTTGCCCCTGCATTGACGGAAAATATGTGAAATTCATCTCCCCCATCAGTTTCCCAAAGAGTGTGTACATTCCCAATATTAAAATGAATATAAGGGCTTTTTTGTCCCTTTTATCAAATTTAAATATCGAAAAGGACGTTCTTTTTAAAATTCCGTATCCGCGTGCTTTCATACTGTCTGCTGTTTCGATTGCATTTTCAAAAGCCCATGTTGTAACTGATGATAAAACACTAAGTCCGCTTTTTAATCTTTTTAAAATTCCTCCGTTTGTCACATCTCGCCCCATACACTTTCTTGCACTTATAACCGCCTTAAACTGAGATATAAACTTCGGCACAAACCGAAGTGTCATAGAAATAATAACAGACAGCCCCGGAATAATCTTTCCGAAAAGATAAATAAACTTGTCGCTTGTCATAATCTCGTTGTAGCAGGAAAAATGCAAAATAACGCTTGCAATCATCAATGCGGCACAAACACCATATACACATGCCTCCAGCGTTACAGGATTTCCGCTCGGCAGATATAAAATAACATTTACTCCCGCATGATTAAAAAGTGGGTTTATGAGTGCCATAAAAATCATCATAGGAAGTATATATATTAAATTTGTTTTTACTTGCTTTGCGCCCTTAAGCATTACAGAATATATAAACCCCGAAACAAGAGAAATCAAAAGGCACACAGGATGCATAAAAAAACCTGAAAAGCCTATAACAAACACAAAATATGTAAAATTTACAATTGGGTGGTATGTTTTAAATTCGCCCATAATATCACCTGCCAGTTAATAATAAAATGAAAAAGCTGCGGTAATTTTTAAAATTACCGCAGCTGAGTTTTCCTGCGCAAAATCACAATTTGCCAAAAGCAAAAACACTACCATAAGCAAAATCACTTGCATGGTAACATCAAAGCAGGTCTTGTGACTTACACCATATAGACCAAAGGTCCGCACTTCTGCATTCTGCCTTCTCAGTTTCCCAATGACTGGCTTTCGCCAACGAACACAAAAATTTTGATGCTTACACCGACAGTTATCGCAGGGGACTCTCACCCCATTCCCTTTTCACCTGTTATGCCCCATCGGCATAACCGACACTTTGTGTGATTATATTAAGTTTAATATTATTTTAGCATAGTTTTTTAAAAAAATCAATCAGATAAATTTATAATATCCTTTTTCTTCTTTGCGGCATAATTATAAGCCGCTTGAGTTCCGCTTTCAGGCTGGTAGTCTGTTTTTCCTCATTGGCGGAAGATAGCTTGATAAAGAAAAATAATAATCCCGCAAAGCTTACTAGAATAAATAATTGTTTGAAAAAACTGACATTTCATTTTATATGATGTCAGTTTTATTTTTAATTGTATTTTTCTGCTTGACTTTTAACTGCCCTGAGGGTATAATGAGGGTGAAATGCAGAAATTTATACCATTTTTTATAAAACCCTAGAGGAAGGATGCAACTTTATGAAGACAGTATTAAAAACTTTTCGTGTTACCCCATCTGTTTTGCCGGCAGATTGCGAAAGTGAAATTTGCGTAGAAGCCTTAGGCGGATGGATGTTTTTTTATGATGATATTACTTATGAGGTGCAGTTCATTCCCGCTGATGAAAGCGATATTCCTGCATGGATTGAAATCTGCAAAAACGGTCTTGTAGGTGACAACTGCGTTCCTGAATTCTTTGATGAATGCGTTGCGGATGTTGATGACTGCGTTCCCGAAAAGGATGTTTTCTTCCTTGATTATGAGGGCGAGCATATCGGTACCGTATCTGCTATCTTCCATCCCGAAGAGAAGGAAGGTCAGGTGCATATGGTAGGCATCAAGACCGAATTCAGAGGCAAGGGTCTCGGCAAATATATCAACAACGTTGCTGTTAAAAAGCTTGCTGCACAGGATGCGGAATATATGTATCTCACAACCGATGAGTGGCGTATGGGTGCTGTAAAAAGCTATCTTACCGCAGGCTTTATCCCCGTTGAATATGACGAGGGAATGAAAGAACGCTGGGAATGGATGCTTTGCGAGCTTGGCGTTGACAGCGTTGATATGGTTTATGAAGACTGTTCATTCTGCAGACGCGTTGAAGC
>CALAUK010000149.1 GCA_937892135.1 uncultured Clostridia bacterium
TAGGATAAACAACGGCAGTATCTAAAACCTTGCCCGTATCGTCTACTACTGCAATTTTACAGCCCGTTCTGTATGCAGGGTCTAATCCTAATGTAATCTTTCCCTTTATCGGCGGCTGCATAAGAAGGCTCTTTAAATTAATACCAAAGTTTTTAATAGCCTGCTCTGATGCTTTATCGGTAAGAGCAGAACGGATTTCTCTTTCAAGAGATGGGTAAATAAGCCTTTTGTACGAATCCTCTATTGCTTCCTTATATAGAAAAGCAGTTGTAGCTTTTTCATTTGTGATAAACATTTTTTCTAAGATTTCTATAACAGCCTCTTCAGTCACGTCAACAGAAACCTTTAAAAACTCTTCTTTCTCACCTCTGTTTATGGCAAGTATTCTGTGGCTCGGAATTTTTGAAACCGGCTCTGAATACTCGTAATACATGCTGTAAACAGAATCCTCTTCTTTTGCCGCTTTAGAAGAAATAAAGGCGTTTTTCTCAAAATATTCTCTTAATGCCTGACGCGCCTCTGCGCTGTCAGACACCGCTTCTGCAACAATATCCTTTGCACCCAGAAGCGCATCTTCTACCGTCAAAACTTCTTTTTCCTCATCAATAAATTCTTCTGCCTTTTTATAGATGTCTCCATCAAAAAGGTTTAAAAGAATAAGATTAGCCAAAGGCTCTAAACCCTTTTCCTTTGCAACAGTAGCCCTTGTTCTTCTCTTCTGCTTAAAGGGACGGTAAATGTCTTCAAGCTGAGCAAGCGTTGTTGCCTTTTCGATGGCAGAAAGAATTTCATCTGTCATCTTCTCCTGCTCGGTTATTGAATTTATAATCTCTTCTTTACGCTTCTCGAAATTTCGAAGATATGTAAGGCGGTCATTTAACTCACGAAGCACCTGGTCATCGCAGGAGCCTGTCATTTCCTTTCTGTAACGCGCAATAAACGGTATAGTATTGCCGCCATCTATAAGCTCTATAATATTTTCAGTGTGCTTTGCCTGAAGTTTAAATTCCTCTGAAAGTATTTTTACAAAATCCATTTTCTTATCTCCTTACTTTATCTCTACTCTGTTTCGCATTTCTCCATTAAAAAATGCTTTTATGTTCTCTATAACCTCATAAACACAGCGCTCTCTTGCTTCATAAGCTCCCCACGCCATATGAGGCAAAAGGCATACATTAGAAAGATGCATAACCTCATTATACGGACTTTCCTCCGAAAATGGCTCTTTTGAATAAACATCAATGCCTATTCCTGCGATTCTGCCCTCTTTGACAGCCTCGCAAAGCGCCGCTTCATCTAAAACAGCACCTCGCGCAACATTTATTAAAATGCTTTCCTTTTTCATTAAAGAAATCATATCTTTGTTAATCATATTACGAGTTTCTGCGCTTAACGGAACGTGAACTGAAATAATATCAGACTCCCTCATAAGAGTTTCAAGAGAAACACAGCGAAACTCTTTATCCTCTGTCCGCTTGTGGCAAATCACATTGCATCCTAATGCCTCAGCCACTTTATAAACGCTTCTTCCAATGTTTCCAAGGCCCACTATTCCCCAGGTCTTTCCTGATATTTCGTGATACACAGGAGAAAGGCGGTTAGCAACTCCGCTTTTTGTGTACTCGCCTGAAGAAACATATTTTTCATACTCAGAAATATTGGATAAAAGATATAACGCCATACTTACGGTTACCTGACAAACGCTATTGGTTGAATAACCCTTGACATTACACACAGCAATTGAATGCTGTCTTGCATAGTTTATATCAATATTGTCATATCCTGTTGCCGTTACGCAAATAAGCTTTAAATTCTTTGCGTTTTTAAGGTTCGTTTCATTTAACTTAACCTTGTTTAAAACCACTACATCGGCATCAGAAATCCTTTCTTCTACCTCCTCGGGAGAAGTATTTTGATATATTTTTGTCTCTCCTGTTTCAGAGAATACACTAAGGTCAATATCCTCACCCAAAGTTTTTGCATCTAACACACAAATTTTCAAAGCTTTCACCTCTTTTATTTATCCGCATCTTCGTTTATGTGTATTTTAGGAAGACTCCAGCGGTATTTTGTTGCAAGCATTCTTATCAAAAATATAATAATCACAGATACACAAGATGCCAGCTGAATACTTTTTGTATACTTTCTTAAAACAAAATACACTACCGAGCCAAAAATTGCCGCCAGCGCATAAATATGCTTTTTAAAAACATACGGCGTTGTATGAATTAAAACGTCTCTGAATATTCCCCCGCCGACACCTGTAATCATTCCAAGGAAAACAACGATAAAGCCGTTATTTAAAAACCCTGCAGTACAGGCTGCCTCAGCGCCGATTACAGCAAAGGCAGAAAGTCCTATGGCGTCAAAGATATTATTTATATGCTCGGTTTTCGTTTTAAATGCATCAAAGCTTTTTCTTGATACATACGAAACTATAAAAACCATAATGGAAACACCTAAGGAGAGCAAAAATATCGGTAAGTTATTAAATATCACAGGCGGATTTACTCCAAGAAGTATATCTCTTAAAATTCCGCCGCCAAAAGCTGTCACACAGGATAAAAAGCAAACCCCAAATATATCAAGCCTTGCCCCGATTGCAACAAGCGCTCCCGATATTGCAAACGCTATTGTCCCTATTATTTCCATAAACTTTATTATCTCTGTCACTTAAACTCTCTCCCCAAAAGCATTTTACTCCGTAACTACGCCCTTTTTAAGTATAATATTTGCATAAAGTGCGCTTTCGCTTGTCATAACAACAGCGTATGCCTTTTTAGCACGCTCATAAAACTCAAAGCGTTCTATCTGTTCAATTTCTTCGTCAGTATAAGGCTTTATTATTTTGCGAAACTCGTCCCATATAGGTGTCTTTACAGTGTCGCCGGGGACTTTTTGCATAATATAAACAGGCTTCTGATAAGTGTCAAGCGGGAAAAGCGTAAGTATTGCTTCAAGCACATCACAAGCATTGTGTCCGTCACATCTTATGCATCTTTCATTCATACTTGCACCGGGAAAATTTCCGTCAGCAAGTACGATTTCATCGCCATGACCCATTTCCATTAAAACCTTTAAAAGCTCAGGTGAAAGTATTTTTGGTATTCCTTTTAACACAAAAAACAACTCCTTTAAATTTAATATATTTCCTAATACTATAATACACTATTTTTGCTATTTATTCAAGTAAAATAAGCTAATTTTTAAAAAAATAAGCACCCTCATTACGAGGGTGCTTTCCGGTTTAAACAAAAACGCAACGCACATTTAAAATTATCCCTGATATACCAAGTTCTTTTCGATCATTTCATCAACATTTGTTGCATCCCACCATGCGCCTGAAATGTCAACCTTTTCTGTAACCTCTTTGCCTTCAAGTGCTAGGATTGCCTGCTCAACTGCCTGATAACCGATCTGGAAAGAATCCTGTGCAACTGCACCAACAAGCTTGGGACCTTCTGTCTTCTTCATCCACTCGATCTGCTTTGTGCCTGCATCGTAACCTGCAAACTTGATTGCATCGTACTTTGTGCCTGCAGCGCCGATAGCATCATAAACCTGCTTAACAACGCCTTCGTTTGTCATAAAGATAGCAGAAGCACCCTTCTCTGTAAGAGCCTCAAGAGCTGCTTTGTATGCATTGTCAGCATCGCCGGGTTTTACTTCTTTTTCAATCTTGTACTTACCCTTTGTTGATGCATCTGCATCTGCTAGCTCAGAGAACTTTTCGATAAAGCCTGCTGCTCTGTCGATACCTGTCTGAGTTTCGTCATGCTGAATAACACCAACGATGTAGTTATCAGATGCTGCTATATCTTCTTTGATTGCTGCAAAGAAGTTTTCAGCAACTGTGCCTGCTGCAAGATAGTTGCTTGTTGCAACGTGTGCTACTAGGGGGTTTTTGCCTGCTGCATCAAGAGCTGCAACGTCATTTGCCCAGATACCGCTGTCGAACTGTACTACAGGGATATTGCTATCTTTAGCCTGGCTTAGAAGGTCAACAAAACCTTCACCGATTGTTGCCAAAACGATAGCTGATGCGTTGTTTGAAAGAGCTGTCTGAACCATTTCCATCTGAGAGGGAAGGTCTTTAGCTGATTCACTTGCAGGACCTCTGAATGTGATTTTGTAACCATATTTAGCACCTGCTGCCTCTGCACCTGCTTTAACTGACTGCCAGAATGCATGAGACTCACCCTTAGCTACCACCGCAATTGTTTTATCGCCTGTTCCTGTACCACCACAGCCTGCAAGAGTTACCACTAGCAAAGCTGCCATTAGAATAATTGATAATACTTTTTTCATAAATTTTCCTCCTTCATAATTTTTAATTAGCCCAAACTATTGTTTTGCGTGCGTTTTATATTTTTTAATTATTTTTTTCTTTTTTGGGTTTCTTTTCTATTTTAACCTTATTTGCATTTTTATTCTTGATAACGTCCATCAAAACTGCAACTACTACGATGATACCGGTTAAAACGTATGTAACATAAGTTGAGTTAACATTTAGGTTGAATTTTGCCAAAACGAAGTTTAAACCACTTCTTATAACAACAAGCATAATTGCACCGATTACAGAACCTGCAATTGATGCTGTACCACCGGCAGCTGATGTTCCACCGATATATACGCCTGCGATTGCATCAAGCTCCATACCATTACCGGTTGCCGAAGCAACTGTTGTAAATGATGCTGCCCAGAAAATTGCCGCAATACCTGTTGCAACACCTGCAATTGTGTATGCAATAATCTTATACTTATCTGTGTTTATACCAGAAAGTCTTGTAGCTTCCTCATTACTTCCGATTGAAAGTATGTATCTTCCTATTTTACACTTGTACATTAAATACATACAGATAAGCGCAAACAAAAGTATCCACAAAAGACCAACAGGAATGCCGTTATAGTTTGAAAATACCTTGTTAAACCATGTTCCTGACGGATAGAATATATTAGGTATTGAAACTATGATAGCACTAAGTCCTCTTCCGAACATCATTGTTCCAAGTGTTGCAATAAATGCCGGAATTTTAAGCTTTGCAACCAAAAGTCCGTTAACAAAGCCAACCGCTGTACCAATTGCAATCATAACAGGAATTGTGTATCCCAAAGGCATACCGTTCATATAAAGCTTACCTGCAACAACTGCAGCTGCAATACAGGTTGTACCGATTGAAAGGTCAATTCCGCCTGTTGCTATTACAAATGTAACACCCAAGCCCATAATAGCATAAGGTGCTAAGGACTGCGCCATACTTACTATATTATATTTTCCCAAAAAGTTGGGATTTAATGCCCAGAATATCAAAACAAGCACTGCAAGAGCACCGATTATGATCATATTCTGCATACTTTTTTTAATTAATGTTTTCATGTCCACCACTATCTCCCTTCACGAGCAAATTCTTATTCTTCTCTCATTGTAGCATAAGCCATAATCTTTTCCTGAGTTGCATCTTTAATGTCAATCTCGCCGGTTATGCGACCTTCACACATTACCACAACTCTGTCGCTTAATCTCTGGATTTCCGCAAGTTCCGAGGAAATCATAATAACCGATTTTCCCTGGGCTACAAGTTCTTCCATCAAAGTGTACATTTCACTTTTCGCTCCGATATCTATACCTCTTGTAGGTTCGTCGAATATAAATATGTCGGAGTTTTTAAGAAGCCATCTTGCAACAATAACCTTCTGCTGATTTCCGCCTGAAAGATTTTTAAGAAGCTGCTTCATCGAAGGTGTTTTTGTTTTAAGCTTTCCGTTTTCTCTCTCTGCATCTGCATCAATCAAACGGTCATTTATCCAACCCGCTTTAATGTAGTTGTCAAGCGAGGAAAGCACTGAGTTTTCCGAAACGGACTTGTCAAGCATAAGACCGAATCTCTTTCTGTCTTCCGAAAGATAGCAAATTCCTTTTTTAACTGCATCCTCAGGCGTTTTAATCTTTGCTTTCTCCCCATTTATAAAGATTTCACCGCTATCCACAGGGTCTGCTCCGTATATTGCACGGGCCACCTCTGTTCTTCCGGCTCCCATAAGGCCCGAGAAACCGAGAATTTCGCCTTTTCTTAATTTAAAGCTTACATTTTTTATTTCTTTGCCGCGGTTTAGATTTTTTACCTCCAAAACAACCTCAGCATCGTCCGGGACATTACTTTCTTCCTTTTTGTCGCCATAAATAACACGGCCAACCATCATTTTAACAATCTCGTCTTTTGTTGTGTCCTTTGTTATTAATGTTCCGACATATTCACCATCACGCATTACTGTTATACGGTCTGAAATTCTGTTTATTTCATCCATACGGTGCGAGATGTATACCATTCCTATTCCTTTAGCCTTAAGGTCGTT
>CALAUK010000150.1 GCA_937892135.1 uncultured Clostridia bacterium
TGCATAAGTTCTTGCAATAACAGCCTGCGCCTTAAGCGCCTCAATATGCCATGTTGCATACATTTCGCTGCCGACAACTGACGCAAGATAATCATCCATATCAACTAAATTTACTACAGAAACTGCTTTTGAATACGTTCTGTCTCCCACAATGGCGCCTCTGTATTCGCCTTTTCCCAAAACAGATGTAGTGGCATTGTTAAGGCCCTCAACGCAAAAAGCATCGCTTTCATTTCTGAAAACAAATCTGTCTGTTCCCATAACGGCAAACACAGTTTTTGTATCCATATATGTTAAAACAAAATCAATTCCTGAAAGTTGTTTAAAAATAGGTATGTAGCTTTGAGCCTCATCATTAGTTGAAAAAAGCCCCGAAAGCACATAAAACTTTCCGTTTATATATCCCGCATGGGCATATAGATTTAATGGGGCCAGGCTTCTTGCCACGGTTAAAGCTTCTTCAAGGCTTTTATATTCATTTGCGCTTATCAGATACACTCCTCCACCCTGCTCTGCATACACAGACCCGGCCGAAACTTCAGTCAGCTTATAAAACTTGCTGTCGCGCGCAAACCCTACCGAAAAGCCAGCCGGGCACGAGGCACTAAACGAATAAACCGCATCATTTCCAAAATACAGCCCTACTCTTATATTGTCTGCCGCACCCGCATTTACCTTAAACGCTATCGAAAAAACAAGCACAAGGCAAAGTGCCGCTAAGCTTTTTATAATTTTGTTAAATCTCAAAATCACCACATCATTTCCTGTTACATCTCGTTAAGAGTTTCTATAATTCCTTTGCAAATAGCCTCAGCAGCTTTCTCCTGAAGCTCCTCGTTCATAAGCTTTTCTCTGTCTCCCTTGTTTGTTATAAACGCATTTTCAACTATAACAGAGGGCATATTTGCCTTTCTTATTACATACATTTTACTTCCGTCAATGCGGCCTCTGTTTGATATGCCCCAAGCGTCAGGCAGATATTCCAGAATATTTGACGCTAAAAGCTTTCCTGTTGCGCTGTATTCATTTGATGTATGATGCATTACCAATGAGCCCGAAATCGTTTCGTCTGTAAGGGCATTACAGTGTATACTTACAAACAAATCTGCCCCAAGCTCATTTGCAAAATCTGTTCTCTCCGCTAATTCCCAATAAACATCGCTGTCTCTTGTGAACACTGCATTTATTCCCTCTTCACGAAGCTTTTTCACAACAAACTTTGAAATAGCGAGGTTTATTGCCTTTTCATAAACAATCGCTTTTCCGTTTTCGTCTTTTCCGATTGCACCCGGGTCACTTCCGCCGTGACCCGCATCAATAATAACAG
>CALAUK010000151.1 GCA_937892135.1 uncultured Clostridia bacterium
CTCGATAGCGCCGGGCATATCGTGTGTTGTAAGGTTAAGCTCTGCGATGGAGCAAAGCATACCGTTTGACTCAACTCCGCGAAGCTTACCCTTTTTAATCACAATATCGCCTGCAAGGTGTGAACCATGCAAAGCAACGGGAACAATCTGACCCACCTTAACATTTGTTGCGCCTGTTACAATCTGCAAAACCTCATCTTTAACATCAAGCATACAAACCTGAAGAGAGTCTGCATTCTCGTGCTTTTTAATGTCAGTTATTTTTCCTGTAACAACGCCTGAAAGGTATGCGCCAAGCTCTTCTGTTCCTTCAACCATTGAACCCGACATAGTAAGCGCATCTGCATACTGTTTTGTTTCTATATCAGAAATATCAACAAAATCGTTAAACCAACTTTTACAAACTTTCATCTTTTTCGCCTCCTAATTAAAACTGCTTTAAGAATCTGATATCGTTTTCAAAGAAAAGTCTTAAATCATCGATATCATATCTTCTCATGGCAATTCTCTCAAGTCCCATACCGAATGCAAAACCGCTGTAAACATCGGGGTCAACGCCGCCGTTTCTTAAAACCTTAGGATGCACCATACCTGCACCTAAAATCTCAATCCAGCCCTCGCCCTTACAAACTCTGCAGCCCTTTCCGTTACATACAAAGCATGAAACGTCAACCTCGGCGCTAGGCTCTGTGAACGGGAAATGATGGGGTCTGAAACGGATTTTTGCCTCAGGACCGTAAAGTGCTTTAACAAACACCTCAAAAATTCCCTTAAGGTCGCTCATTGTGATACCCTTGTCAACAACAAGGCCCTCTATCTGATGGAATACGGGCGAATGTGTTGCGTCAACGGCATCGCTTCTGTAAACTCTGCCAGGTGCGATAACACGGATAGGAGGCTTTGAATTTTCCATAACACGAATCTGCACGGGAGATGTCTGTGTTCTTAAAAGCACATTATCTGAAATGTAGAATGTGTCCTGTGTGTCTCTTGCGGGATGGTCCTTGGGAAGATTTAAAGCTTCAAAGTTATAATAATCAAGCTCAACCTCGGGGCCCTCTGCAATAGAAAATCCCATGCCGATAAATATGTCTTTAATCTCGTTTAAAACCTGAGTTAAAGGATGAAGCTTGCCCTGACGGCGTATAATCTTTCCGCCGATTGTAACGTCTATTTTTTCGTTTTTAAGCTTCTCTTCGCTTTCCTTTGAAAGAAGAGCTTCCTTTTTAGTTTCAAGCATATTTTCGATTTCGCTTCTTACATCATTTGCCAAAGCACCGATAACGGGTCTTTCCTCTGCTGAAAGCGCACCCATACCTCTTAAAACGGCTGTAAGCTCACCTTTTTTTCCAAGATACTTAACCCTAAGCTCATCTAAAACCTTAAGGTCGTCTGCTTTTTGAAATTCTTCTGTTGCCAAAGCTTTAATTTTTTCAAGCTGTTGTCTCACAAAAATCCACTCCTTATATAAAATCTTTTATTAAACAAAACAAAAACGCTCCGCCCACAAGGGACGAAGCGCAATAAACTACTCTCCGCGGTACCACCCGCATTCCTCGAAAACGAGGCACTTTAACGCAATATAACGGTTGCCCCCGTCATTTCCTACTAACAAACGAATTCAGAAATGCAACTCCAAAGCGAAAGTTCAGCCATAATCGGTTCCAAGAGGGCTTCCAGCCGATGGCCCTCTCTCTCTTGCCGGCCTAAAATTATGACCTACTGGACTTCTTCATAGTCTTTAATCTATTAAATTATTCCTATTATACCATCGAAATTAGCAAAAAGCAAGCTTTTTTTAAATTTTTTAGCGCGCAACAAACATCTGGGTGAAATAATAATCATAGTCTGAGTCTTCAGAATATGCCACACCCACTCCCGAATAGTTGTAAGCGCGACTAAGCAAGTTTCCTCTCTTTCCTAAAGAATTCAAAAGACTGAAAAACGCATCACATGCATAAGGACTGCCTGCATAAATGTTTTCTCCGACAGCTGTCCAGTTTTCTTTGCTGTATTTTGAATATCTGACCGAAGCAGGAGTGCCGTCTGCACTGGCATTATCAAAATAATTATTCTTTGCCATATCTCTGCTGTGATCCCGTGAAGCTTTGGCCGCATATTCATCCCATTCTAAAGCAGGACGCCAACATGAAACGCGATAACAGTTAACTATATCAAAAAGCTCCCTGGCCTGTGTCTTTAAATAATCTTCACTTTTTATGTCTCCTGAACCGTAAACACCATCTTTAATAACCAGGACGCCGCCAATTTCCTTGAAAATCTTATCTTCATAAACCATAACTTTAACGCCTCTCGTCCAAACTGAAACAGGGCGTTTTCCATATGCTATACCAACGGTAGTATTAAAATCTCTTGCATTAGTAAAAAATCCGACAACTACGCCATCTTTTACTGCCACCATTCTGAAAACAGAATAGTCACTGTTATAAACATACCATTCAAGCGCTCTTGCAGATATATCCACTCTGTCGGGTTTTGGCAAAAGGTCTTCTGAGTCTCCAAGTGTAACATATGTATCTTTTATCTTAAGCTTAATATCATAAGTTATGCTAACTCTTTTTCTGTCTTTGTACCAAGTAACA
>CALAUK010000152.1 GCA_937892135.1 uncultured Clostridia bacterium
CCACGTATGGATTTATACTTACCGACCTCTTCCCAGAACATTTCGAGTACACGTGTTGCCCATGTGTCTGCAAAGAGCACTGCAAGGGTTGCTATAAGGGCAAATAGTATGATATTTGTTACAAAAAGGCGCTTCACGCGCATTGTGTACACAAGCGGTGTCTTGAACTTCTCACTGAAACAGTAAAACCAGGCTGCCGCAGTGACACCCGTTGCAAAGCCGAAACCAAAATATCCCGGAATGAAAGCTCCGGCAAGCATTGCCACGGCAAACAATCGTTTAATGGAGAGTATGTTGCCCGGCACCAGCCAACGGAAATAACGGCTGTTGCCGATATAAGCTGAGAAAGAATATTTATAAAGCTACCCACAGATGACAACGACGATGCCCAAAGGCCCGACTTTTCTCCGTATTCATTTCTTATAAACGCCATAATCGTTTTGTTTCCGCTTTTTAAAAACGGTTTAACATAGAAAAGCGCAAGCACAAGGCAGGCTATTCCGCCTCCCAATGTAAACCACCACGCGCTCATTCCGTACATATAAGCAAGCTGAGCAGTTCCAACAGTTGAAGAGCCTCCGATTAATGTTCCAAGCAGTGCCCCCGAAATAAGAAAGCCCGAAGCGTCCTTAGCCTTTTTAACTGCCTTTCCCGAATATATGCTAAGCGCTAAAACAACCAATAAAGTTACCACAAGTCCGATTATATGAAGATTAGTCATTTTAAAATCACACTACCTTTTCTATGCCACTAAATGTACAGATTATGAAAAAAATTCCAACAAACATATCGATTATACAAAACATTATAATGAAAGTCAAGACCTGCTGAAAACTTTATTGTTTAAATAAAAAATTCCAAATAAACAAAGGTTTTAGCATCTTTACCTTAATAAAATAAACTACATTCTAATGCGCCTCTGACGCATTTCATTTCGGTAAGCACACAGCCACGCCCCTGCGGGTTATCTCGGTTGGTTTAAAAAACTCCTTTGAAGTTTTATCCTCATCTGTTCGCTCTTCGCTATTCCCTGTTACTTAAATAAAAAAACACCCGATTTCTCGGGTGTTTTTCAATTATTAATTATACCAGGGTGTTACGCACCACTTGCCGTTAATCTTAACAACCAAAAGATTTCTGATATCCTCTTCTTTATCGTGGTCTTCAATATATCTTACTCTTACATCCATAATGTAAGCAGCGCCAACTCTTCCCTCGTCTTCGTAACGCTCCTGAATATCTCTGTACTCAGAGCCGCGAAGCTTTTCAGAATCAATAATCTTATACTTATACTTAGCTGCCTTAAAATCTTCAAGCTGGTCATCGTAGTACTCTTTATCATCAGGTGACATATACTTGTATGTAGCGGGCTTTCTTGTAGCTTCTTTTACAGTTGCATCAAGGTAACCCTTTGCTGCGCTCTTGGGTGAAGAAGCGCTTAAAATAACTGAAACAAGAATAATTAAAACGATTAACCCTGCTGCCGCAACAGGAGCAATCATCTTAAGCTTAGGATTCTTTTCAAAAATCTCTTTAACCTTGCCTAAAACATCTGCCTTGGGATCTGAAGCTACCGGAGCAACAGGAG
>CALAUK010000153.1 GCA_937892135.1 uncultured Clostridia bacterium
GCATAGATGAGCTTGCGCCCACCTTAAGAAAGGCGTTTTTAATCGCATCAAGCGGAAGAAAAGGACCTGTTTTAGTTGATATCCCGAGAGATGTTTTAAAAGCTGACGGCGAATATATAAAAGAAGAGCCTGTTATTTATGAGCCAAAGGCGTTTAGTGATGAAAAAAAGCTTTTGCGCGCGGCAGATATGCTTTCGCGTGCTAAAAAGCCTCTTATATATTTTGGCGGAGGAATTAACAGCCCCGATGCAGCGAAGTATTTTTCAGAGTTTATAAAAAAGACCGAGATACCCTGTGTTCACACTATTATGGCAACGGGCATTATGGACTTTGAAGATGAGCTTAATTTAGGAATGCTTGGTATGCACGGGAGCGGTGCGGCAAACAGCGCAATAAACGAGGCTGATGTTATTTTTGCCTGCGGCACACGCTTTAGCGACAGAGTTGTGGTTCGCCCTGAAAGCTTTGCAAAAAAGGCTAAGATAATTCACCTGGATATTGACCCGAGCGAGATTAATAAAAATGTTAAGGCGCATTTAAGCCTTGAGGGAGATGCGGCATCGGTTCTAAAGGCTTTGTTGCCGTTGGTTTCAAAAAAAGACCTCAGCTTATGGAAAAAACAGATACAAAAGTTTAAAGACGAGGATTATGTGCCTGATAAAACAACCGAGCGTCTTACTCCATATAACATTATGAGCCTTATAAACGAAAAGGCAGGAGAGGACGCAATTTACACAACAGATGTAGGAAAGCATCAGATGTGGGCGGCGCAGTATATAAAAAAGGTTTGCCCGAAAAGCTTTTTAACAAGCGGCGGCCTTGGCGCTATGGGTTACGGCTACGGCGCGGCGATAGGGGCAAAGTGTGCTTTTCCTGAAAGGCAGGTTATACACATAACATCTGACGGCTCGTTTATGATGAACTTAAATGAGGCGGCTACGGCGGTAAAATATTCTTTGGGCGTAATAAGCGTTATTTTAAATAATTCGTCACTCGGAATGGTGCGTCAGTGGCAGGACGTTTTATGTGACGGACGCCATCACGGAAGCTCTGTAAATTCCAAAACTGATTTTATGCTTTTGGCGGAGGGCTTTGGCGCTGTGGGCTTAAGGTGCAAAACGTATGAGGAGTTTGAAAATGCATTTTCAGAAGCACTGAAGAAAAAAACACCCGTATGGATAGAGTGCCTGATTGACAAGGACGAAAAGGTTTTACCTATGATATATGAATAAAAGGAAAAGAGTGATATAAATGAAAAAGGTTTTAAGTGTTTTGGTTGAAAACCACGCAGGTGTTCTTGCGAGGGTTTCGTCTCTTTTTTGCCAGAGAGGATATAATATTGACAGCCTTACAGTTTCAACAACAGACGACCCGTCTGTTTCAAGAATAACGATAGGCGTAAATGTGCATAACGAAGAAGATTTAGAGCAGATTATGAAGCAGACCGAAAAGCTTGAGGAGACAAGAAAGGTTTTGTGCCTAGTTGGTGACTGTATCCAAAGAGAGCTTTTACTTGTCAAGGTTAAGGCAGATGAGGAAATAAGAGGTCACCTTCGTGAAATCAGCGAAATATATAAAGCAAAGATTGTTGATTTGTCACTAGGTAGCATGGTGTTTGAGCTTACGGGCGCGCCTGATAAGATAGACGGATTTTTAGGAGTGCTTGAGCCGTATGAGATACTTGAGCTTTGCAGAACAGGTATAACTGCGATAGAGCGCGGAGATGAATGCAGAATAAAAGCGGAGGAATAATTCCTCCGCTTTTTTATATTGGTATAACAGTCCTGAACATTTGACCTTAAAATCGATTTTTAATGCCATTAAGCACATTAATAACTTTGATGCTTTTTCTTTTTGCATAATCAACTGTATTCTTCGTGCCACTCTTTTGACCATTAAACACAGCAAGCACAAGGTTTGACCTGTCAACCATCCATTCATTTCGTATCTGATAACAACCGGTAAAATAGTGGTCATTAATTTCTTTTACAAGGTCAGCTTTATTAATTATCTTATTAAACCTCATCTTTTCTGCCGTGCTACGCCTGCTCTCGAAATTCGGGTGCGGCAAAGCACATATAAGATGCAAGTTCTTGTTTGTTTTCTTTCTCTCTAATACAAGCTCTGCTGCCCATATATCCGTTCCCATTGCCATACCCGTTATAAAGGTTACATAGCCATCTTCAATAGCCTTATCTATTGCTTTTTCCAGTAATGTTTTAATTTCTTTTTCGCCTTGTTCCATTCTGTCGGGGCGATGCCCCGTAAAACAACATCTGTGTAATCTTAATTTTTCTTGATTCATTATAGTCACCTCGAAAGTTTTAGATATACTGCATATCTATTTTTAACATTATAACACATAAAAGCTATAAAATAAATACATAATATATTTATTTTGAGGTGATTTTATG
>CALAUK010000154.1 GCA_937892135.1 uncultured Clostridia bacterium
GACGAGTTTTTTATATCAAGTCTTTTATACATATCATTCTTCTTTTTTTCTTTTGTGCTTTTTTCTTCAAGCGAGGAATCGTATATGCCTTTTTCATCCTCACGGGTCATAATAACTTTTATGTTTTCTTTTGAAAGAAGGGAAGAAAGCTTTTTTGAAATATCAAGATTTAAATCAGACTCTATTGTCCCATCAGAAGCTACTGCACCGCCGTCAGGATCGCCGTGACCTGCATCTATAACGATAACAGGAGATGTATTATCCTCACTAAACCCTATCAAAAACACTCCGAAAATAACGCTTAAGGACAAAAAAAGGCAAAATAAAAGCGTTGACCTCTTTACTACAAAAAACATTTTAAAAAACCTCCTTTATAATATTATATATGTTTTTTTATGTTGCAAAATTACGCCTCATTGCATAAGATAAACCATATATTATGTATCGGAGGTGGCAAGCGTGGAAAGCTCACTTATTATATATAAATCTATAAGCGTTGCGAACAGGGCAAAGCGAATTTTAGAAAAGGAAAACATAAAGGGAAGCATTGTTCAGGCGCCCCAGTCTGTAAGGCTTAGCGGATGTAATTACGCACTTAAAGTAAAAAAAGAGGATCTTAAAAGAGCTGTGGACATTTCTTTATCAAATTCATTAAAAATAGAAAGCACTGCGGAGGTGGAGTTTTGATATATCTTGACAATGCGGCGACTACCTTAAAAAAACCTGAAGAGGTTTATAAAAAATTCAATTTCGTCTGGCGTAACATTGGCGCAAATGCAGGGCGTGGCGGACACAGACTGTCAATTTTAGCCTCCGAGGAAATTTATCTTACAAGAGAAAAATTAGCTACGCTTTTTAATGCCCCAAATCCTGAAAATATTGCTTTTTGCTATAATACCACAATGGCTCTTAATATGGGGATAAAGGGCGTATTAAAAGAGGGAGACGGAATTATTATAACCACCCTTGAGCATAACAGTGTGTATCGTCCTGTGGTAAAAACAAATAATCCTTATAAGGTCGTTTCTGCAGACGAAAGAGGGATTGTTACGCCTGAGGCAATAGAAAAAGCTATTGATAGTAATACTAAGCTTATAGCCCTCAACCATGCATCCAATGTATGCAAGAGCGTGTGTGATATTGAAAAAATAGGTCGTATTTCAAAAAAACACGGCTGTGTTTTTATGGTCGATTCAGCGCAAAGCGCAGGTGCATTTGATATTGATGTTGAAAAAATGAATATTGATTTACTCGCCTTTGCGGGGCATAAGGGCTTGTACGGACCTCAGGGAACGGGCGGCTTGTATGTTTCGCCTAAAGTTTGTCTTAACACAATTTTAGAGGGAGGCTCAGGAAACGAATCCTTAAACGAAAAAATGCCTTACAATATGCCCGAGCGCCTCAGTGCAGGAACGGAAAATGCTCCGGGAATTGCCGCATTGGGCGCAGGGGTGGATTTTGTTTTAAAAAACACACCCCGCGCCATTTTAGAAAAAGAAAACTTTCTTTTAAGGCGTTTTGAAGAAAAGGCGGCGGATATTAAGGGTATAAAGATTTATACAAAGGACTTAACCGGCGGAGCGGTTACAAGCGTTAATCTTTTAAATAAAAACTGTGTTGATGTTTCTAACAAACTTGACCGTGACTTTAATATTTCTGTAAGAAGCGGATTTCACTGCTCTGCGCTTTGTCATAAAATGCTTAAAACCGAAGAGGTTGGCGGAACGATAAGATTTTCCTTTGGTTTTTTTAACACAAAAGAAGAAATCGACAAAGCTGTGTGGGCACTTAATAAAATTTCAAAAGAATAATTTTATTAAAAGCGGTAAATAATACAAATGAGGTGATAGATATTATGAAAAAACTTAGGATTGTTTTTATGTCGCTTTTGGTGTTAATTCTCGCTTTGTCGGGCTTTTTTATAAACTACAATGCGGGCGAGAGCGAATATACAATAAATGCCCGTGCCGAAAAAGAAGATGTTTTATATGATATAGAGGCAATGTATATGGTAAAGGAATACTACGGAAATATCGGCGTGTTTATAAAAGATGAAGATGAGTATGCGCTTTTAAGTATAGTGGATACTCCCGTAGATTCACTTCCCGAGGCAGACATAAAAAGCCTTGAAAGCGGGATATATCTTAAAGACGAAATGGAGCTTAAACTCCTTCTGGAAGATTTCACAAGTTAAAATTAGCCTGCGCTTGCCTTAAATTCCCGGGCAAGCTTTTTTCATAAATTCTTTTGTTGAAATTCCTGACGGGCGGTTAAATCTTCCAAGACAGTAAAGAGAAGAATTTTTTGAAAGAATATTAACTTTTTCTCCGCAGCCTAAGCTTATTTTAAAGCCGAGGCTTTCAACAACGGAACGCGAGCTTTCACACATACTCCCGAAAGGATATGTAAAAATTACGGGGCTAACACAAGCTTTCTCTTCCAAAAGGGTCTGTGCTTTTTTTAAGTCTTCATAAAGCATTGCCTGATAGGTCGATTTATCCTCGCCTTTAATAATGCTTGAGCCGCTTCTTCCGTTTAAGCTGTGAAGATTGTATGTGTGATTTGCAATTTCAATTCTGCCCGATTTTATAAGCTCTTTTATCTCCCCTGCATCAAGATATGAGTAATTGGGATTATGGTCAGAAGAGTCCTCTGCATATTTTCCGACAACCGAAATAACTGCTTTAAAATCGTATTTTTCCAAAAGCGGTAAAACATTTGTAAGGTTATTAAGGTAGCCGTCATCAAAGGTTATCATAACGGGCTTTTCGGGAAAGTCAAAAGCTAATATTTCAGAAGAGAGCACAGAGGTATAACCATTTTCTTTTAAATACTTTAAATCCTCTTCAAGTGTTTTTGGAGTAACAGTGTATTTTCCTGAAAAAGAGGTGTCTTTTAAAACACTGTGATACATAATTATCGGGAGCGACACTGTTTTTTCCTTGTCGGCTGAAATTTTTTCTTTTGCTGATGAGGTTATTGTTGCCATAGTCACAGAAAGGACGGCTAAAAGCAAAAAATACCTGATTTTTCTTTTTGGCGCAAAGAAAAG
>CALAUK010000155.1 GCA_937892135.1 uncultured Clostridia bacterium
TATCGATACTTTTTACACTTATAACAGACGGCGCAGAAAGCCTGCATAACATTGTTGCAATAAGTGTTTTGTTTGTTATAGTTTTAATAAGTATTCTTTTTGATATGCTTGGAACTGCGGTTGCAACTGCAACGGAAGAGCCTTTTCACGCTATGGCGGCGCAGAGAATTAAAGGCGCAAAGGAAACTATTAAAATCATTCGTTCAGCTCAGCAGCTTTCAAGCCTTTTTAACGATGTCATAGGCGATATCGCAGGCATCATTTCAGGCTCGATGACGGCAGCATTAGTTGTTAAAATTGCGACAACACCAGGCTCGGATATGCTTTTAGAGCTTATCTTAACGGGTGTTGTAAGTGCCGTTATGATAGGCGGAAAGGCGGCCGGCAAGGGATACGCCTTAACAAACAGTAACACAATAGTTTTTATCTTGGGAAAAATAATCTGCTTTTTTTCTAATCTTTTCTCTTTCGGAAAGAAGAAAAAAAGATAAGGCTGGTGCAGTATGTACGAAATTTTAGATAAAATCGCTTCACCTTATGATTTAAAAAAGCTGAGCCTTGATGAAAGACTTAAGCTTTCGGGCGAAATACGAAGCTTTTTAATTGATGCAGTCTCCAAAACGGGAGGCCACCTTGCATCAAATTTAGGCGTCGTTGAAATCACAATCGCTCTTCATAAGGTTTTTAATTTTCCGGAAGACAAAATAGTTTTTGACGTGGGCCATCAGTGCTACACTCATAAAATTCTAACAGGAAGAAAAGATATGTTTTCCTCTCTTCGTAAGGAAAACGGCCTTTCAGGCTTTCCCAAATGCGAGGAAAGCGAGTTTGACTTTTTTAACACGGGCCACAGCTCAACTTCAATTTCTGCAGCATTAGGTCTTGCTAAAGCACGCGACCTTGAAAACAAAAACCATAAGGTAATCGCCTTTATAGGCGACGGCGCTATGACGGGAGGCCTTTCTTATGAGGCTCTCTGCGATGCAGGAAATTCAAATTCTGACATTCTGGTCATTTTAAATGATAACACAATGTCTATAACAAAAAATGTGGGTGGCTTATCAGAGCACCTTTCGCATCTTCGCACACAGCCATCGTATGTTATGGCAAAATCGGCGCTTGAGCGCTTTATATTAAAAATGCCTAAGGGAAAAGGTGTTCTTTCCTTTATGAGAAAGGCAAAAAATGCTCTTAAGCGCGCTCTTATGCACAAAAATATATTTGAAGAATTAGGCTTTACTTATCTTGGTGCGATAGACGGAAATGACTTAAAAAAGTGCGAGCAGATGCTTACCCGTGCAAAAAGTATAAAAGGTCCGGTTCTTTTGCATATATGCACTGTTAAAGGCAAGGGCTACGCGCCTGCCGAGGAAAACCCCCATAATTTTCACGGAATTTCAAAATTCTCCGTAGAGACCGGCGAGGTTATAAGAGATAAAGTCACGGCAGACTACTCCGCAATTTTCGGCAGACATATGGTGTATCTTGCAAAGCACAATAAAAAACTTGTTTCAGTCTCCCCCGCTATGATTTTAGGCTCGGGGCTTAAAAACTTTTTTAAGCTTTATCCCGAAAGAAGCTTTGACGTGGGAATTGCAGAAGCTCACGCCGTAACCTTTGCGGCAGGACTTTCAAAAGGCGGATTTATCCCTGTTGTGAGCGTGTATTCATCTTTTCTTCAAAGAGCATACGACCAGATTATTCACGATGTCTCAATGCAAAATCTTCACGTTATTTTTGCAATCGACAGAGCGGGAGCCGTAGGAGCTGACGGAAAAACACATCAGGGCGTTTTTGATATGACGTTTTTAAACCATATCCCGAATATGACGATTTTAGTGCCGTCTAATTTTGAGGAGCTTTGCCTGATGTTAGATACAGCAGTAAACGAAATAGAAGGCCCCGTCGCAATAAGATATCCGAGAGGAAAAATGCAGGCGCCTCAGGGAAAAGAGCCTTTTTCACTTTCAAAAGCCGAGGTGCTGGAAAGCGGAAACGACATTTCAATTATCGCCATAGGCCCTATTTTAAAAAATGCGCTTTTAGCTCGTGATATGCTTTTAAAAGACGGCTACTCAGCCGAGGTTGTAAGCGTTAAAACATTAAAACCCATAGACGAAGAAACGATTGCTTCCTCCGCAGAAAAAACAAAAAATGTTATAACAATCGAGGACGGAGAGCTTCTTGGAGGTCTTTCGTCATCAGTAAACGAAATTCTTTTAAAAAGAGGAATTTCGCCTAAAATATTAAATCTTGGCTATAACGATTATTTAGAGCAGGCAACCTGTGAGGCTATATATGAAAACAATAATATGAGCCCCGAAAAGATTTATGAATGCTCTTTAAAGCTTTTAAGAGGTGAAGATTAATTGGCAAAAAAAGTCCGTGTTGATGAGCTTTTGGTAAGGCGTGCTTTAGCGGCAGACTTAAAAAATGCAAAGGCTCTTATTATGTCGGGAATAGTGTATAACGGCGAAGTAAGAATAGAGAGCGGAGCTATAAAGGTAACAGAAGAAACCTATATAGAGGTTCGTGATAAAGGCTTAAAATATGTAAGCCGTGGCGGACTTAAGCTTGAAAAAGCGCTTAATTTGTTCCCTATTGACCTTAATGGCAAGGTTTGTATGGATATAGGCGCATCAACAGGCGGTTTTACTGATTGCTGTCTTAAAAATGGCGCAAAAAAGGTCTTTAGTGTTGACGTTGGCTACGGTCAGCTTGCATGGAAACTTAGAAACGACAGCCGCGTTGTTAATATGGAAAGAACAAATATAAGAAACGTTACAAAAGAAGTTTTAGGCGAAGAAATTGACTTTGCCTCGGCAGACGTTTCGTTTATTTCACTAAATGCCGTTTTCGGTTCAGCAAAGGATTTTATGAAAGAAAACTCCTCTATGGCAGTTTTAATTAAGCCTCAGTTTGAGGCAGAGCCTTATGAGGTTGGCGAAAAGGGCGTAGTACGTGACCCTGAGGTTCATAAAAAGACTATTAAAAATGTTATCTCGTATGCTCTAAATCACGGCTTTTCTCCAATAGATTTAACATACTCACCCGTAAAAGGCCCTGAGGGAAACATTGAGTACCTTTGCTATTTAATAAAAAACGAAACTCCCGAAAACTCTGTCACAGAAGAAAAAATTGAAAGCATTACGCTTATCGGTCTTTGCACAGATATCTGCGTTA
>CALAUK010000156.1 GCA_937892135.1 uncultured Clostridia bacterium
GAAGCATATTCTTTCTTTGTTGATGATAACGAAAGCACTCCACTATTGAATGACGGTTCATTTTACTTTAAGTATAAAGACCATTATTATCACGCAATGTTAAAAAAACCTGCAATCACAACAGTATTTTATAACGGCAATAAAATATATTTTGATCAGTTACCCACTATCGAAAACGGAAGAACTCTTGTTCCCCTTCGTGCAATTTTTGAGGCACTTGGTGCAGATGTGAAATGGGATGGAAATACTCAGACAGTTACAGCTACAAAGGGCAAGACACAAATATCATTACAAATTGGCTCAACAAAATTGTATGTAAATGGTGCTGCCAAAACATTAGATGTTCCTGCAAAACTTATAAACAGCAGGACACTTGTTCCTGTTCGTGCTATTTCTGAAGCATTCGGCTGCAAAGTTGATTGGATTCAGGACACACAAACAGTAGTTATTACACAATAAAGCGCTTTTGAAAGCAAATCTTTATTTAAATATAAGTTATAAGCACCAAAAAAAGCACTTCGTATGAAGTGCTTTTTTATTTTACAATGCTGGCTTAAACGACGGCATCATCTCAAGCTTAAACAAATTCGCTTTATGCTTTCTGTCGATTAATTCTTTTGTTTTTTCATCTTCAATAATGCCCTCTCTTATATACTTGTCCAAAACGGCATAAGTAAAGCCTAAGTTTTCTTCGTCCGTCTTTCCGCAAAGCCCGTCTATCGGAACTTTGTCAACCAAAACATCAGGCAAGCCCAAAACTCTTCCGATTTCTTTAACCTCTGTCACAGTAAGGTTTGACATAGGAGAAAAGTCCCCCGCAGCATCGCCGTATCTTGTTGAATATCCAACCCAGTCCTCAGATAAATTGCAAGTGTTAACAACTCTTCCGTTATTACTCTGTGAAATTGCATATAAAACTGCCATTCTTATTCTCGGCGGGACATTTGTTTTAGTCTGAGAAGTTACCTCCATTCCCTCGGGCATATTGTTTAAAACCCCCGAAACAGCATCGGAAACATCTATAACATAATGCTTTATTCCAAGCGTGTTAACCAGAAGGTACGCCATATCAATATCCTTTTGCTCGCCGCACGGCATTAAAACACCAATAACCCTGTCTTTTCCAAGAGCTTCTACGCACAATGCCGCCGCAACAGAGCTGTCTTTTCCGCCTGAAATTCCAACAACCGCATTACAGCCCTTGCCGTTTTCTTCAAAAAAATCTCTTATCCATTTAACACAATCGTTTTTAACCTTAACCGCATCAAACATTTTACTTGCCTCCAGTTTTAAAAAAGCAGGCTCAGAAGCCTGCTTTTTTTAATTTGTAGGAAATTACAACTTTTAAGTTGTAATGACGAAAAATCAAAAAAGTGTACCTCTTTACCCCCAACCTTGTGGGCAGGGGTTAAAGTGTTTTTTTTGAACACTTTTTTATTTTACATACCAGGAAAGTCTGGATTTTACCGTATTTGAAACATTTTTGTTTGAAACATATCTTAAAATTTGAGTAAGGTCTGATGTGTTTGTTTTGTTATCTCCTGTTACATCTCCCTTTCCCTCTTCAATAGCCGCTAAAGCAGTAGCCGTACAGCTTTGCTTTGAGATATATCTTAAAAGCTGCTGAAGGTCAGATGTATTCACTTTTTTATCGTTTGTCAAATCACCATATTTTAAAGACTCTGCCTTAAAGTAAAGCTTCTTTGCCGCACTTGTGCTTCCCTCAGCATTTATTCTTACCTCATAAACGCGTCCGTATTCAAGAATAGCAGGAAAGCTTAATGTAAAGCTTTTGTCAGCTTTTGAAACAACCTGGTTAACATAAACCGGAACATCATCTGAAAAAATCATAACAGAAACGTTTACATTTGCAACATCTGTTGTACCCGACAAAGTAATGCTTGTCTCAAGAGGTGTTTCGCTAACTAATTCCGCCTCTGTAGAAGGAAAACGGTTTATTCCGTCTGTTCCCGAAACAGAATTTACTGTTGCTGCAAAAGCCGATATGCTCAAAAGGACAAACAAAACGCCAACTATAAGAGAAAGCTTTAATATTTTTTTCATAGGATAATCCTCCTCGATAATATCACATTATACACTTATAATAACATTTTTTCGCGTTGTTTGTCAATATAAACTTGCAATTTTTAAGAAATATTTGTCTTATATGAGCCATATATTTGTATAAACAACTTAGAGGAGGAAACACATTTTGCAAAAAAGTCTTTTTTTAAAAAACACACTGATTTTGACCCTGACAGCCCTAATTTTAAGAGGTGTTGGAATAATATTCCGTGTTTATCTTTCAAATGTTATAGGCTCTGACGGCATGGGAATATACCAGCTTATATTTTCTTTATACACGCTTATGGGTGTGCTTTCTTCGGCAGGCTTTACCGTAACTTCGGCAAAGCTGGTTTCTGAAAACGAAAGAAAAACCATTCCCGCTATGCGCACCTGCTTTTATCTTTCTTTTTTAATGTCTGTGTTCATTTCGGCAGTGTTTTTTGTGTTTTCTTCGTTCTTTTCAAAGCTTGCCATTGGCTATACTGAGGCTTCAGAATGCGTTAAACTTTTGTCGTTCGGACTTTTGTTTATCTCGCTTTCTGCCTGCTTAAAGGGGTATTTTACGGCTATAAGAAAGGTAAGCATTAACTCACTTTCTATGATATTTGAGCAGACCGTCCGCATGTCTATATGCTTTTATGCACTTTCAAAAGCACCAAAAGGCGACATTTTTTTATGTTGCCGAGGCGTAGTTATAGCAAATGTTATCTCAGAGGTTTTCGCATTTTTATATCTTTATGTTAAATACCTTAAATCGCCAAAGCCCATCACAAAAGAGAAAGTCACAAAAAGAAGCTTTTTTAATATATTCATTCCCCACACCTTAAGCTCGTATTTAAACACATTTTTTCACACCTTAGAAAGCTTTCTTGTGCCAAATGCACTTTTTTGTTTTACCCAAAACCGCACCCTTGCCCTCTCGCAGTTTGGTGCGCTAAAAGCGATGACAATCCCCGTCATCTTCTTCCCGGCATCGTTTTTGTCGGCAATTTCGACACTTCTTTTGCCCGAAATATCTTCTATGAACGAAAATAACAACTACGGCTCCATAAAGAAAACTCTGTCGTTTACGGTATACTTAACACTTTACTGCTCTTTCTTTATCGCAGGCTTCTTCTTTCTTTGTGCAGATGAGCTTTCTTATCTTTTATATAAAGATGAGCTTGTGGGGCATTTTATACGCACTTTGTCTTTGGTTATTCCATTTATGTACCTTGAAAGCATTATCTCGGGCACGCTTTCAGCACTTGACCTTCAGACTAAAACACTTACATACAATGCCGTAAACTCAGTTTTAAGAATAATTCTTGTTTTGTATGTTGTGCCGCACTACGGCATAAGTGCCTTTTTAACTATTATGCTTTTAAGCAATATCTTCACCTCAACGCTCTGCTTTATAAACCTTTATAAAAAGACGCACTTCCCCATAGATGCAAAAAGCTTTTTTATAAAGCCTGTTTTTTCGGTGGTAGCTTCGGTACTTTTAGGCTTTTTCATTTGCCCTTCAAGTAACTCTCTTTTATGCCTTGTTATAAAAACCGTTGTTTTTTCATCGGCATTTTTATTGTTTACTATACTGTTTAAAGGCTTTAAAGCAAAATAAAAGCACACTATCTGTGTGCTTTTATTTTATAAATCCTTAAGCTTTTCAAGAAATTTTTTATCCTCTTCTGTAAGCTCTGCTTTTTCTAAAAGGTCGGGCCTTTTTAAGTATGTTTCCTCTAAAGATTTCTCTCTTTTCCATTTTTCAATGTTTTTATGATGCCCCGATAACAAAACCTCAGGAACTTCTTTTCCCATAAACGAAAACGGCCTTGTATACTGAGGATACTCTAAAAGAGAATTATAATGAGATTCTCCCATATAGCTTTCCTCGCTCGACAGCACGCCATCTACCATTCGGCTTACTGAATCAATAACCGCCATCGCAGGAATTTCGCCACCCGTTAAAACGAAATCGCCGATAGAAATTTCCTCATCAACTATCTCGTCTAAAACTCTCTGGTCAACGCCCTCGTAATGACCGCAAAGAATCACAACGTGCTCTTTTTCTAAAAGCTCTCTGGCCTTTTTCTGATTAAACACGCTTCCCTTTGGCGACATATACACAGTATGCGGTTTATATGAAAGTCCGTTAGTGGCACTTTTGTATGCATCATATATAGGCCCCGGCATCATAAGCATACCCTCGCCCCCGCCATACGGATAGTCGTCAACACAGTTATGCTTGTTGTTTGCGAAATCACGAATCTGAACTAAATTCAAATCTATAAGTCCTGCTTTTATTCCTCTTCCTATAATGCTGTCTCCCAATACAGACAAAAACATATCAGGAAAGAGAGTCAAAACATCAAATCTCATCGGTCTAATAACCCCTCTATAATATGCACTCTTATAATTTCTTCGTCTATGTCAACGCTTAAAATAACCTCGTCTATAACGGGAAGAAGTATGTCTCTTCCGCCGTCCGCTGCGCTTAGAACATAAACATCATTACACTTACCTGTGCTTATAACATCTTTTATAATTCCTAACTCACGGTTATCCTCGTCAATAACCTTTATGCCCAACAGGTCTGATATATAATATCCTTCCTCAGGCTCTCCAATCTGCTCACGGAAAACATATAAAACCTCTCTTTTATACTTTTCCGCCTCATTAACATCTTCTATTTCATCAAACTTAACGATTAAGTTGTTTTTCTGATATTTTATAGATTTTACAGTAAGCTTTTTGTCATTTTTCTCTAAGTACACACAGTCAAAATCTTCAAACACCTCAGGATAATCTGTCCAAGGAACGATTTTAACCTCTCCACGAAGACCGTGTGTGTTAACAATTTCGCCAACCTGCAAAGTTTTATTTCTCATACTTTTCTCCTCCGAGCAGAAGCTCTAAAGGCAAAAAAGAGCGCTAAGCGCCCTTTTTTAGCCTATAATCTCAACAATAGCACGCTTATTTTCACGGCTTGCAGCCGCTTTCACAACCGTTCTGATTGCTTTTGCTATTCTTCCCTGCTTACCAATTACCTTACCCATATCGCTTTCTGCAACGCGAAGCTCCAAAACAGTTTTGTCTTCACCTTCAACCACAGTTACGCTAACCTGGTCAGGATAGTCAACAAGGGATTTTGCCAAAGATTCTAAAACCTTCTCCATAGCACAATACCTTCCTTTCTACAATTAAAGAATGTTGGCTTTCTTCATCAATCTTTTAACTGTATCAGTAGGCTGAGCGCCGTTTGCCATCCACTTCTTTGCAAGATCTGCATCAATTTTAACTGCTGCAGGCTCTACCATAGGATTGTAAGTACCGATTTCTTCGATAAATCTGCCATCTCTGGGATATCTTGAATCAGCAACAACAACTCTATAAAAAGGAGCTTTCTTTGCACCCATTCTTCTCAATCTGATTTTAACTGCCATTTATATTCACCTCCATAAAAAATTACATAAATTATATAATAAAGCTTACGCCTTACTTACTAAAAAGGAAACTTCATTCTCTTAAGCTTTTTCTTGCCTCCGGGGGAAGTAAACTTCTTTACCATAGAGCGCATTTCATTAAACTGCTTTAAAAGAAGATTTACATCCGAAACCTTAACGCCTGCGCCGTTTGCAATTCTTACTCTGCGGCTTGCATTTATAATTTCGGGCTTTCTTCTTTCCTCGGGCGTCATAGATTTTATTATTGCCTCAGGCCTTGAAAGCTGCTTCTCATCAACCTGAAAGTTACCGGGAAGAGAATTACCCACACCGGGAAGCATCTTTAAGATGTTTTCCAGAGGACCCATTTTCTTCATCTGCTCAAGCTGAGAGAGAAAATCTTCAAGGTCCATCTGACCTTTGGTAAGCTTTTCTTCAAGCTCTTTTGCCTGCTTTTCATCAAACGCCTCCTGAGCCTTATCTATAAGGCTTAAAACGTCGCCCGTGCCAAGAATTCTTGACGCCATTCTGTCAGGATAAAAAACC
>CALAUK010000157.1 GCA_937892135.1 uncultured Clostridia bacterium
TTTGAAGCTGAACAAATTCGTATTTTTGGTAAAATGGCTAAAAAAGAAAAGAATACAGGATTAGGAAGAGGATTAGATTCATTGATTCCGAAGATTGAAGAGACTGAAATAGAAGAAGGAATAAGTCTTGAAGATTTATTAAGGGAATCCGAAGATGAATCAAAAACATTTGAAGAACTGGTTGAAGAAGTTGAAGATGAATTTGATGGTGAAGATGACCTTCAAGTTTTAGAAAAGTCAGCTGATGAGGAAGAGGAAAAACCTAAAGAAACTTCCCAGTACACAAATGTTTTCTTCAATGATGATGAAAAAGTAGCTGAAGATGCTGTAAAAGATGAAGAAAAAATCAGCTCTGAAAAAAGTGTAGAAAATATTGATTCTACAATTAATTTAAATGAAGAAACTGAAGCAAGTAGTGAAATAATTGAAGCTTCAGATGATTTAAAAGAAGTTGGTAGTCTTCTTTCAGAAAAGGAAGAGAAACTTATAGATGAAGTTATCGAAACTGTGGAAAAAAACCCAAGAATCACTTTATGGTCTGCAAGATCTGCAGCTGTACTAAGGTACTTGAGAAAAACCGAACCTGAATTCAGCATAAGCAGTGAAGCATCAGACTTGATAGATGCTGCAATAGCTGAAAAGTATCCTGAAATCTGGACATTGTTTAATCATTTGTAAGATAGTTAATGATTTAGAATTATGATTATCCACTTAACATCAATAAATCAAAGGAATTGGTAGGTAATGAGAATCTTAATGATTCCATTATCTATCAATTAAAAGATTATAACAACAAAAGATACTTGAAATACTTTTCAAAAAAAAGAGCCAGTGAGCCCGAAAGAACAAATTTGCCTCTCTCGTCTGATGACATCAGAGTTGCAGACTCTGCGCGAATTTCCTCTTTTTCCGTCTCAGAAAGACCGGGGATTGCATCTTGGCGCTTGCTGTAATGGGCAAAAAGCAAGCTAAGATAGTCATAGACTTCTAAAGATAAATATTCGTCGCGAACGGGCAAGCCTGTTTGTTCGTCTAATTCTGTGTTAAAGGTATAAAAAGCGTGATACAAATTATACGGAACATCAACTCCGTTAACCGACATAACAGGAGCTACATCATCAATTAAAATCTGCCTTGTTGCATCAACATAATAAACATAATAACCCAAAACCTCTGTTACAGCACGAAGAGGAATAAATGTTCTTCCATTTACTATTTCTGCGGGGCAGTCAATAGCTTTTTCCACGCCGTTAACTATAATCTTATTGCTTCCGACAGCAAGCGAAATATTTGTTTCTCCTTTTGAAATAAAAACTGTTTTTGTGTTATCATCCCAGTCAACAGTTGCATCAAAAGCTTCTAAAATGGCTCTTACGGGCGCCATTGTTCTGCTGTTTTTTATGTATGGTGCGGCCTCGAGAGAGCTTTTTTCAGCCTCTGTTTTTAAAACGGAATATTCTGTGCTGTCAATGGTGAATTCAACGGTTGTTGCCGCAAATGCACAAGTAATTGTTAAAGCAAAAAGCACAAGTGTAAGAACAAGAAGTTTTTTCATTTTATCATTTGCCTTTCTTTATGGTATTATGCAAACAGTATAGCACAAAAGAAGAGTTAAGTAAAGAAAAGTCTTTAAAAAGAGGATAAAAAGGTGTATAATGAATTCAGGGGGTGTGCAAATTGTGTAATCTTTGCCCTAGAAATTGCAAAACAGATAGAAAAAAAGAAAAAGGCTTCTGCGGAGTTTTGGATAAGATGGTTGTTGCAAGGTGCGGCAAGCATTTTTGGGAAGAGCCTCCGATAAGCGGAGAAAACGGCTCGGGAACTATTTTCTTTTCGGGTTGTAATTTAAAGTGTGTGTTTTGCCAGAATTACAAAATAAGCGCAGAATGTTTTGGAAAAGAAATCACTGAAGATGAGCTTTGCGAAATAATTCTTCGTCTTCAGGATAGCGGTGTTCATAACATAAATTTTGTTACGGGAACCCATTTTGCAGACAAAATAGCATCTGCACTTGATAAAATAAAGGACAAGCTTTATATTCCGACAGTGTATAACTGCGGTGGTTATGAAAAAGAAGAAACCCTTTTGATGCTAAAGGATTATATTGACATATATATTCCCGATTTTAAGTATTTTCGGGGCGAATTGTCTTTAAAATACAGCGGTGCAAAAGATTATTTTGAGATTGCGAAAAAAGCTGTTGATATTTGCATAAAAAATGCGGGGAAACCTCAGTTTTTTGAAAACGGAATAATGAAAAAGGGTGTTGTTATAAGACATCTCGTTCTGCCCGGGTTTTATAAAGACAGTATAGAAATTTTAAAATATTTGGATAAAACTTATGAAAAAGATGAATTTTTATTAAGCCTTATGAGCCAGTTTGTGCCCGTGCCGAAATGCGCAGAATATAAGGAAATAAACAGAAAAATAACAACATTTGAGTATGAAAAAGCGGCGTCTTTTGCAAGGGAAAAAGGTTTTTTGGGATTTTTTCAGGAGAGAAGCTCTGCAAAAAGCGAATACACGCCTGATTTTGATTTAACGGGGATATAAAAAACTGCGGTAATTACCGCAGTTTTTGTTATATAAATTTTGCCACATTTTTGTTTTCTTCGGAAATGTGTACAGAGATTTTATCCCCTAATGAGTTTTTAAGAAAATCATCAAAAATTTTGCAACAGATAATTTCTGTGTTGTAGTGGCCAATATCAATAATATTAAGGCCTAAAGCGACGGAGTCTCGCATCTGGTTATACTTAAAATCTCCTGTTATAAGAACATCGGCGCCCTCTTTTAATGCGGCATCTATAAATGACGCACCTCCGCCTGTGCATACGGAAATTTTTGTGATAACAGCATTTTCATCTCCGCATATCCTTACTTTGCCGGCGTTAAAAACTGTTTTCGTTTTCTCGGCTAAATCTTTTAATGTTATTGGTTCAAGCTCGCCGGTTCTTCCGATTCCCGTTGAATCGGCTGTAAAATCTAAGATTTTCGTGTCTTTAAGGCCAAGCTTTTTAGCCATTAAATCATTAAGCCCGTTTTCTACAATATCTAAGTTTGTGTGAGCTGCAAAATAAGAAATTCCATTTTCGATAAGCGCCATTAAAATTTTGCCGTCAGGAGTTTTGTCTGTAACCTTTTTTAGTGGCTCAAACAAAATTGGGTGATGGCCGACAATAAGGTTTGCGCCTTTTTCTTTTGCCTCTAAAACCACATTTACATCAAGGTCCAAGGTAAGTAAAATCCCTGTTACCTCTCTTTCATCACTTCCGCAAAGGAGACCCACATTGTCCCAATCATAAGCAAGCTCGGGCGGGGCAAGTGTATTAAGCTTGTCTATAACTTCTTTTATTTTCACAAAAATCACGCCTTTCCGTTTTCTAATATCTTTTCAAGCTCTTCTTTAAGATTTGTATAATAAAGTATAGAAGCCTCTTTATCAGAGGATTTTTCAAGCCCTTTTATTATTTTTTCAAATTCTTTTAAAATCTTTATCGCATACTCATAGTATATCGGAACATCAAGTTTTTTTCTTATTGCAGGACTTATATATAAATCAATGGGCGAAAAGCTTTCTGTTTTTTCATAAACTGCCTCTATTACAGCATATATTCTTCTGTCTTCACTAACAAGATGCTCATCTTTTATTTTAAAACCGTTCTCATATAAGAATTTTCTTAATTCCTCGGAAGAAGTCATAGGCTGAAGAAAAAGAACTTTTGAAGCCTTAGAAACCTCTATGCCTTCCTTTAAAATATCCGAAATAACTTTTCCGCCCATGCCTGCAATTATAATCGCTTCTGCTTCAAAGGGTTTAAATAAAGAAAGACCTGAACAGAGACGAAGCTCTATTTTATCCGAAAGACCAAAGGTTTCCACATTTTTTCGCGCCTTTTCCAGTGGGCCTTTAGAAATATCTGATGCGATAACTTTTTTTTCGTCTCGTGCAAGATGGATTGCGACATAGGCGTGGTCGCATCCGATGTCTGCAATTGTTTTATAAGGCCGAGAAAGCTCGCACAAAAGCTCTATTCTCGGAGTTCGATGGCACAGCATTTCTTGTTTTTTCATAAGCTCTCCAATTTTTTTGAAAATTCTTTAATACACATTGTATCATTTCTTGTAGTGTTTTTCAAGACAAAACAAAAAACTTCTTCCCAAAATGGGAAGAAGTTTTTAAAATACTTAGGGAAATATCAACCTTTTACTGAACCAACCATGATACCCTTTACGAAGAACTTCTGTACGAAAGGATAAAGAACAATCATAGGAACAGTTGCAAGCATAATTGTTGCATAAATAACTGTTTCGCTTGTTGTTGCCTGAACGTCCATACCGGGAACTGACTCAGAAGCCATTTGACGGTCAACAACCAATTTCTTCAAGATAACCTGCAAAGGCTGTTTGTACATATCACGAGCGAAGAAAATCTGTGACCAGATGTATGCATTCCACTTAGATACGAAGTAGTAAAGAGATACTGTCATAATCGCGGGAACTGCAAGAGGAACATAGATTTTAAACAAAATCAAAAGGTCGTGTGCACCGTCCATCTTAGCGGATTCTTCCAAAGAATCTGAAATGGAGTTAAAGTATGTACGGATAAGAACAACATAGAATGCTGCAATAGCAAAACCTGTCATAAGACCGATTCTTGTTCCTAAAAGACCAATGTTCATAAGGTTGTGGTATGTGGGAACCATACCTGCACTAAACCACATTGAAACAAGCATAATCATTGTGAAGATCATTCTGCCCTTAAGTCTCTTCTTAGATAGAGGATAAGCGCCAAGAATAGTCAGAAGCATACTGATAAGTGTACCACCAACAGCGTACAAAATTGTGTTTCCGTATGCACTTATGATAAGACCATTCTGGTAATCAAATGCTTCTTTGTACGCTGCAAGGTTAATAAACTGACCTTCGCCAAACACGGGAAGAAGCATTGTTCTTCCTTCTGCAACTGCGTTAGCATCTGAAAAAGAAGAGATAAGAACGAACCAGATAGGATATAACGTTGCAAACATAACAAGAAACATTGCGATAATATTTATAGTGTCGAAGATAACTTCGCCTACGCTACGTTTAATTTTCATTCAAATATCCTCCTTTCTTACCATAAACCTACTTCGCCAACAATGTTTGAAATCTTGTTGGAAATAGTAACCAATAAATATGATACGATACCATTAAACAAACCGGTAGCTGTTGTTAAGTTAAAGTCCTGACCGCCGCTGTCACCTTGAATACCACGTCTGTAAACGTATGTAGAAATAACGTCGGCTGTTTCATAAGTTTCGGGTCTGTATAGCAAGATAATTGTTTCGTAACCTACATTTAAAAGACCGCCTATACGCATGATAAGCATGATAGCAACTGTGGGAAGAATACCGGGAAGTGTGATATGAAGCGCCTGCTTCCATCTTCCTGCACCGTCAATATGAGCAGCTTCATAAAGCTCCTGGTCAACACCTGCAAGAGCAGATGTATAAATGATAGAACCGAAACCTGTTCCCTGCCAGATTCCCATAAATACATAAATAAACGGGAACAGAGCAGAACGGCCTAACCAGTCTGTTGTAACTTCGCTTCCTGTAACTAATTCTAATACCCTATTAATAAGACCTGTTGGTGCTAGGAAGTTTGAAACCAAACCTGCAACGACAACGCCTGAAATAAAGTGAGGCAAGTAAGAAACTGTTTGCACAGAGGTCTTAAACATCTTGCTTCTTAGCTCGTTTAGGAGCAAAGCAAAGATAATGGGTAACGGGAAGCTCAAAACCAAGCTTATTAAGTTAATTGTAATAGTGTTTCTTACAAGTCTTGGCATATCAGGACCTAATAAGAACATCTTAAACCACTTAAACGGGTCCTCGCCAACCTCCCACAAGAACGGCTCCTGGAAAGGTCTTCTTGCGTTCTTGTTGTCACGGAATGCAAGTGTAATACCCCACATAGGCATATAATGGAAAACAATATACCATGTGATAAAGGGGATAAGCATTATGTACAGATACTTATCGCGCCAGATAGCAGCGATAGTCTTCTGTCTTGTTTTACGGTTATAAATCTGAGCAGAAGAGCAGGTAGCCTTCTCATAAGCCTCAAATTTAACACGCTCAGCCTCTTTAAGGTCAAGAAAAGCATTGTGACGCTTTTCTCTTGCGTTCATAAGAGCCATCTTTTTTTCGAAGGGTTCTAATTCATTTGCAGCTGCTACCTCTTCTGCATATGTATTAGCAATAGCTGCTTTTTTCTCGGGCAGAGATGCTCTGAATTCATCAAGATCTGATTTTAAAGCAGCAACTGTCTGAGGGTCTGTTTCGGGCTTAGCTTTCCATGCAGCAGAATCTTCAACGTACTGCGCTTTTGCAGCTGCAAGCTGCTCAGCAAGAGCTTTTTTCTGCTCTGCACGGCTAAGACCGGATTTTGCCATATTGGCTTTCATTTCTTTTGTGATTCTTGGTCTTATCGGTGGTTCAAAAATACCGACTTTTTCTATCACATTAGCCATGTGATTTCCTCCTTTTCCCTAATATAAAATTTAATTCGATATCTCTTCGGCGAGGAATTAAGAATAAAACCCGCGCAAAAGAAACACAAAAAATGCACAAATCACATTTTCAATTACAAATATAACACATTTTTTGAAATTTGTAAACTGTCACTTGTTTATATTTCAAAAAAAAGTTAAAAAAAACAGTAACGTTTCTTTTGAAAAAATCTAAAAAAATGTGATTTTTTGAAAAAACATGCTAAAAAATGCCCGAAAACACTGAAAAACGAAAAAATAGTACGATAGTGATTTTGACAGTGAAATAAAAGTTACATTTTTTTAGTTCTCGTGAAAACCAAAAACAGTTTTGTGTGAAAAAAACAGAAAAATATTATCAAAAAAATTTTTTATGCAGGGTTATATAAAAAGATAGGAAAGCAAATAATAAATTTATGCATTATTTTTTAATTTTTTTAAAGAATTTACTTGAAAAATTTTAAAAAATAGTGTAAAATATACTATGGTGGACAAATTGTGAAAGTTGTAATTTTAAGCTTTGGTTTGTTCCTGTGAAAAAGTATATTACAGTGTAATAAATATTTATAATGAGGTGTTTTTAAT
>CALAUK010000158.1 GCA_937892135.1 uncultured Clostridia bacterium
GCCTCTTCATAGCCTGAAGAGCCGTTAAACTGCCCCGCTCCGAAAAGACCTGAAATCTCTTTAAACTCCAATGACTTTTTAAGCTGAGTTGTTACAACACAGTCATACTCAATCGCATAAGCACTTCTCATAATCTTTGCATTTTCCAAGCCCTTTATGCTTCGTACCATCTTTTCCTGAATTTCTTCAGGCATACTTGTTGAAAAGCCCGAAATATACATCTCTTCCGTGTTTATGCCCATTGGCTCAACAAAAAGCTGATGCCTTGGCTTTTCAGAAAATCTTACAACCTTATCTTCAATAGACGGGCAGTATCTCGGTCCTATTCCCTCTATACGACCTGAGTATAACGGTGCGCGGTTTAAGTTATCCATAATTATCTTATGGGTCTCTTCATTTGTGTATGTAAGATAGCAGTCGGATATATTTTCTAATCCCTCATAAGAGGTTTCAAATGAAAAAGGAATGATAAAATCGTCGCCCTTTTCAACCTCCATTTGAGAAAGGTCTACGCTCTTTTTTAAAATTCTTGGCGGTGTTCCCGTTTTAAAACGCTGAAGCAAAACGCCTATTTCCTTTAAAGACTCCGAAAGCTCGCTTGCCGCAAACATTCCGTCAGGTCCTGACTCTTTTTCATATTCGCCTATTAAAATTTTTCCCTTTAAAAATGTTCCCGTCGCTATAATAACAGCCTTTGCACCATACGCCATTCCCGTTGCCGTATACACGCCTGTTATTTTAGAATTTTCATCTTTGAAAATCTTTGTAACCTCGCCCTGCTTAACATCTAAGTTATCGCAAAGTTCCAAGCGGTGCTTCATCTCCTGCTGATAGGCTTTTCTGTCTATCTGCGCGCGAAGAGAATGAACCGCAGGGCCTTTTCCGCGGTTTAACATTTTAGACTGTATAAATGTTTTGTCCGCAACCTTTCCCATCTCGCCGCCCAATGCATCTATCTCGCGCACCAGATGACCCTTTGCAGTTCCGCCTACATTGGGGTTACACGGAAGATTTGCAACGGCATCAAGATTTGTGGCAAACATAATAGTCTTGCATCCAAGCCTTGCCGAAGCGAGCGCCGCCTCGCAGCCTGCATGGCCTCCGCCAACTACCACAACATCATAGTTTTTTGTAAAATTTATATCCAACACTATCACCCGTAACTAGTTTTATTTCCTATTTAGTATACCATCGCCTCTTTTTTAAGTCAAGATAATAAATAATTTTCCAAAAAATATTGCAAAAGCCTTATTTTTGTAGTATAATACAATAGTATATTTATGTAATTAAATTTAGCATCTCACTTGCCTGCTGTGAGACTTAGCTTTTTTTACTATGCGGGCGGAAAGGCAGATAATTATGGCACAAAACGAAAATATGATTAATGAAGAAAGAGAGCTTTCCGAAATTCTTCAGATAAGAAGAGACAAGCTTTCTGATTTACAGGCGGAGGGTCGTGACCCCTTTGTTATAACAAAGTTTACCGCAACTCACATTTCCTCGGATATAAAAGATAACTACACAACCGAGATGCGCGAAATCACAAAGCGCGGCAGTGAAGAAACTGAAACTATCGAGGCTAAAATCTCCGCTCTTGACGGTCAGACCGTTACAGTGGCAGGCCGTATAATGTCAAAGCGCGGTATGGGTAAGGTTGGCTTTGTTCATATTCAGGATATGGGCGGTCAGATTCAGCTGTTTATTAAAAAAGATATCTTTGGCGAAGAAGAGTATAACCGTTATAAAAAGCTTGACATAGGTGATATCGTTGGCGCTGAAGGTGAAGTGTTCACAACACAGACAGGCGAAATATCTGTCCGTGCAAATAACCTTACACTTCTTTCAAAATCTCTTCAGCCATTACCCGAGAAATTCCATGGTATGACAAATACTGACCTTCGTTACAGACAGCGTTATATTGACCTTATCATGAACGCCGATGTTAAAGACACATTTATAAAGCGTTCAAAGATTATCGCATCAATAAGACGCTACTTAAGCGAACAGGGCTTTTTGGAGGTTGAAACTCCTATGCTTGTTTCAAATGCGGGCGGTGCTGCGGCAAGACCTTTTGAAACTCACTTTAATGCTCTTGACGAGGACTTTAAGCTTCGTATTTCTCTTGAGCTTTACTTAAAGAGACTAATCGTAGGCGGACTTGACAGAGTTTATGAAATAGGAAGAGTTTTCAGAAACGAAGGACTTGACACACGTCACAACCCCGAGTTTACTTTAATGGAGCTTTATCAGGCATACACAGACTATCACGGTATGATGGATTTAACAGAAAACCTTTACCGCCATGTTGCTATGGAGGTTTTGGGAACAACAAAGATTGTCTACAACGGCATCGAAATGGATTTAGGAAAGCCGTTTGAAAGAATAACAATGGTTGATGCAGTTAAAAAGTATGCAGGCGTTGACTTTAACGAGGTTAAAACACTTGAAGAGGCACGCGCACTTGCAGATGAGCATCACATTGAATACGAAGACCGCCATAAGAAAGGCGATATTTTGGCGATGTTCTTTGAAGAGTATGCAGAAGAGCACCTTCTTCAGCCTACTTTTGTTACAGACCACCCCATCGAGATTTCTCCTTTAACAAAGAAGAAACCCGAAAACCCCGAGTATGTTGAGCGTTTCGAGTTCTTTATGAATGGTTGGGAAATGGCTAATGCTTATTCAGAGCTTAACGACCCCATCGACCAGAGAGAGCGTTTCAAGGCTCAGGAAGAGCTTTTGGCTCAGGGCGACGAAGAGGCAAACACAACTGACGAAGACTTTATGAATGCTCTTGAAATCGGTATGCCTCCCACGGGCGGTATCGGCTTCGGTATTGACCGTATGTGTATGCTTTTAACAGACTCTGCGGCAATCCGTGACGTTTTATTGTTCCCAACAATGAAGCCACTTGATAACAAATAATCAAAAAAGTGCAGTAAAATAGCGGGTTTGACGAATTGACAAAATGAAAATATACGCCAATTTACGCCAAACTTACGCCATAATATGCAAAAGGTTATGCACTAAATAGGAACCTTAACTATTAAACTCCTTGCAATGATACTGTTGCAAGGAGTTTCTACATAAGAGAAATTTTTGGAGGTGGTAATATGGCAACGATGGAAGATGCTAAAATTTTTGAATATTGTGAAAATTTATTTGATAAGTTGAAGGAAAGAGATGGTGGATATTATCCTAGCAAACATGATTTATACGCAATTGAAGAAACAGCAAAACATTTTTCAATATCGATAGAAGAAGTTAACCGTATTTTTCATGAATTTACAAAACAAACTGCTGAAATCGAAATGGCAAAAATAAATAAGCTACCACCAGCACTGAGGAAAAAGGTTATGATGGAGCGTGGTGCAAATATATTACGAGAAAATAAGGATTTACCTTTTTGTGAAAAAGAAGGACCTCCAACAATACCATTTCAAAGTCACGCTTCTATTTTTTATCAGGAATATGAGCCAATAGCAATTAATGTCGCAAAGTTAGGATGGACCATTCCCCTGAATATTGATATTAAGCATCTATATGATTTAAAGCAGATACCGTTAGAAGAAAATGCGATTGACAATTTCTTTGTTGATTATTATAATGGCAAAGAATTGAAACTAATTTGTCGAAAGATTTCAAAAGCCATACAGACTTATAATGTAGGGCAAAAAGAAATTTTCGATGAATGCTTAGAAGCATATAACGCAAAATTATATTCTACATGTTTAACAACATTAATAACAATTTTAGAAGGTTTTATTTCTTCTTTTGGTGATGATCCGCTTGATGTCAGAATGAAGCGAATTTGTAAATATCACGAACAAGAAGAATATAAAAATCAAATGTATCAAAATATTCTGACAACTATTGTTAACGACACAACACTGTCTAATAATACAATAAATTTTGCCAATATGGACAATAAACAACGTGCTGATTTTGGCACACGACTGTTTCAAAAACTGTCACAAAGATATGGCGAAAAAAATCATACAAAATTAAAATTTGAAATCAAAGACATAGAATCAGGACAAAAAAGCGGTGGATACGACTGGAAAAACACTATCAGTATTGCGCCCAGCGAAGCCACTGATTTTACAAATTTCATATTAATATTTGCACACGAATTTTCACATTATGTCTATATAAAGCAACCACAAAAGGCACCATTAACTGTACAACAGATAAATATTGCAAAAAAGCACTATTATTCCCCACCCAGCATATCAAATAAAAAGGCATTTGAACGATATAAAAACCAGCCATTTGAATTACCATCTTATAAATTGATGGATTATTTCACAGAACACAATTTTATTGAAAAACTGGCCACAGCAATAAGAACAAAACAAAATAACTTTTCACGTGACACAATTTAAAAACCGCCAAAATCGGCGGTTTTTTTTATTCACAACAAACAGACGGATCTTTTTTACGACCACGTTTATGTGTATTTTGATATTCACGTCTTTGCTTGGTTATTTCATATAAAACAATACCTGTTGATGTGGCCAGGTTAAAACTTTCAACAACACCATACATTTCAATACTGACACATGCACTAC
>CALAUK010000159.1 GCA_937892135.1 uncultured Clostridia bacterium
GCTAATCAAGCTTTTCACCGCCTAAAACTGCTGTTAATATAATTAGTATAAAATCTAAAATTTGTATTGACAATAGTCATAAATATGACTATAATATATGTATGATGAAAATGAGCTGTAAAACAAAAATATTATATGCAGTTTCCGGAGGGAGCTTGCTTGCGGGGCTTATGATATATGTGTTATTCAGAGAAAACACATATGTTGCACGTTTTGCGGAAAGTATAATTTCTTTTGATTTTTTAAGAGAAAAAGTGTCTTTCCTTGAAAACCCGTTTTTAAAGTTTTACTTGCCCGATTATTTATGGGCGCTAAGCTTTAATGGCTGGCTTCATATCATACTTAAGCCCAGAGAGAAAGGGTCCTTCGTATGCTCGGCTGCAGTGGCCGTTTTTGGAGCAGGCTTTGAAATTTTGCAGTATTTTGGAATCATAAAGGGCACGGCAGATATCATAGATATATTATTATATGTATTAGCTGTTGCCACAATAAAAATTATTTATACAACAAAGGGGAAGAGAGAAAAATGAAAAAAATCTTATCAATTATTTTAGCAGTTGCAGTAGTTTTGTCTTTTGCGGTATTTGCGTTAGGTAGTGGCGAGAGCGGAACAGAAAGTCAGGGAAGTGGTCAGGCTGAGGGTCAAAGCGCAAGTGAAACAACTCTTGGTGATTATGAAGTAGAGATTAAAAGCTGCAGGCTTGCAAAAGATTATGAGGACAAGGATATAATAATTGTAACTTATGGATTTACAAACAATTCGGATAATCCTACAGCTTTTACATGGACTTTTTCTGACGAGGTATATCAGAGTGGCATTGGCTTGAATAAATCATATATAGTTGCTGATTCTGCTAAATATTCAAGCGACAATCAGTCAAAAGAAATTAAAAAAGGTGCTACTTTGGATGTAGAGGTTGCTTATGAATTAAACGATACAACAACAGATGTAGAAGTTGAAGTATCTGAGCTAATTAGCTTTAGCGACAAAACAATAACAAAAACTTTCTCAATTAAATAATTCAAACAAAAGGGGGAACTTTTTATGAAAAGCAAGGTATTATTTGTGGCAAATACACTTGCCACATTATATGTAATTTATTTATGTTCACATTTTTGGGGTGGTATGGCTAACGCTGATGGCGCAGAAGCCATTGGAGGAGCAATCGCAACAGCCCTGGTAACTCCTCATATTATAATGTTCTTGGTAGGAGCGGTTTTTGGTTGGATAGGATTTTTCATTAAAAAGAGTTGGGCAGCTTTGGTTGGAGCAATTTTATACTCAGTTGGAACATTGTTTTTCCTTATGTATGCGATGTTCGGAGTGCCGATTTTAATTCTCGGTTTTATCGGTTATGCAAAGCAAAAGAAACTAAATTCACAAGCTGAATAAAATACCCAAAAAGGAATTCGGGTCAAGATAAGACCTGAATTCCTTTTTTATTTCTGTTTCTTGACTTTTATTCCTTTAAATAGTATAATTAAAATGATTTTTTAAAAGAATTAAAGGATAATTTATGGAACGAAAAATGAAGATAATAGGGCATATAGAAACGGGTTTTGAAGAAAAATTCGGCATTCCCAGACAGAGCGGAATGGTTAGCGCCAGAGGGAAAATTGTTTTTAAAAAAGAATATAGTGTACCTGAGGCTTTTCGTGAGCTTGAGGGCTTTTCTCATATATGGATTTTGTGGGAGTTTTCAAAGGCAGTGCGAGAGAAATGGTCGCCTACGGTCAGGCCCCCGATACTTGGAGGAAACAAAAGAGTTGGCGTTTTTGCAACCCGCTCGCCTTTTCGGCCTAACCCGATAGGAATGTCTTGCGTAAAGCTTGAAAAAATAGAGCATACGAAAGACGAGGGCGTGGTTTTATATGTTTCGGGAGTTGATATGCTTTCGGGAACGCCTGTGTACGATATAAAGCCGTATATTCCTTATGCAGATTTAAAAGAAGATGCAGCAGGAGGGTTTTCGGAGGAATTTAAGGAAAAAGAAATTCCGGTTTTCTTCCCTGAAAGCGAAAAGAATAGAATTCCCGAAGAAAAAAGAGAAGAAATAAGAAAAATTCTTGCTTTAGACCCGAGGCCACAGTATAAAAATGAAGAAGAAAGCTATGGCTTAAAATATAGTGGATATGAGATAAAGTTTAAAGTGGAAAATGGGATTTTAATTGTTGTGAAAATCGAAGAGTATAAGTGATAAAAAACAGGCAGGACATGCACCTTTAAGCGCATTATTTCATAATATGGCTTTGAGGTGATTTAATTGCGAGTAAACTGGCTGTATCCCGGAGCTTATGCTAAAATTTCAGGCGATGGAATTGAGGGTCGGGTTGAGTTTTATCAAAGGCCCGAAAGTGTGATGGTGGTTGTGAGAATAGATAAATTGCCTGAAAGTATAGAGAATGGTTTCTTTGGCTTTCATATTCACGAGGGAAATGCTTGCACAGGGGTGGATTTTTCAGACACGAAATCGCATTATGATAAGGGAAATAATATTCATCCTATGCATTCAGGAGATATGCCGCCGCTTATTGCAAGCGGAGGGCGCGCCTATCTTGCATTTTTAACAAGCCGTTTTTCTGTTAGTGATATTTTAGGAAAAACAGTTGTTATTCACAATATGGCAGACGATTTTACAACACAGCCCTCGGGCAATGCGGGAAAGAAAATTGCCTGCGGTGTTATAAAGGAAAACTAAAATTATAAGGAGAAAAGTCTATGGAGATTATAGGATTTAAAGATAAAGATTTTGCGCTTTCTATATGCTCCACAGGCTTTTCTCCTCTTCTTTTAAAAGGCGAAAAGGCAGAGATAATTATAGAATGTGAAAACACAGATAAAATAAAAATTTTCATAAACGGAAAAGAAATTTTGTTTTATAGTATTTTTGGAAATAAAAATACTGTTAAAGCAGATTTTTGTTTTGAAAAAGCGGGAGAAAATGTTATTGAAATTTATTCTTCGGACAAGCTCTTGTTTTCCGATAAGGTGTTTGCAAGTTTAGAAGACAAAGATTTTAAAATTCATTTCTGTGATATGAAAAGCTTTATAAGAGAAGTCGTAAAAGAGGAAATTGAAGAGGCATACTTAAAATTTTTGCCACAAATAAAAGCTCTTTCAAGAAAAGCGTGGTCAAGGTGGCTGTATAATTTAAAAATGCAGTTTATCAGAAACTATAATGAAAAAGACAGAACTGTGAACAGGCTTTTAAAATACAGAATGGAGAAAATGATTGAGTTTGAAAGAAAGCTTTTGGGAAAGCCCTCTGAACTTGAAAAATTTATCTGTTTTCCTCCGTTTAAAGGTATTTTTAAAAAAGCTGATAAAGATTTCAATGCGCCCGTTCTCAAGGGTGAATTTTTTGAGGAAGACTCATTAAATATTGAAAAAATGTATAAATTCTTTGGATTTATATGCATCTATAAAATACTAAAGGACAATTTTAAAGGCGGCGAGGCAAGTTTTGTTGAAGAAACTGAGAACGGAGTTTTATTTGATATAAACAAAAAGCACAGCATAGTATTTTTTAACACTGAAACAGAAACGAAAATCGAGCTTTTGTATTGCCTGAAAGAAGATTTGCCGGAGATATTTTTAAAAACAACTAAAAAAGGGTGGGGAGAAGAGTCTGTAAAAATTTATGCTTTTGAAAGCATATACACTAAAGATTTTTCTAAAGCGCAAAACCTTTCTTATAAAAGAAAGCTGACTATAACGAAAAAAGACAGTAAAATTCCTCTTTTGTATGATGCGATAAGCCTTTATATAGGAGAAAGGGAAGAAGAAAATATTATTTCTCTTTTGCCGGGGAGTTTCGCTTCTTTAGAAAACCTAATAAAAAATATTTTAAAAGAGGATAACAACTTATTTTTAACACCTGAAGAAATTTCGGGCGGAGCCTTAAGGGAAGATTTTGAAAACAGGAGTGTTTGTGTTGCAGTTTGCAAAACAAAAAGCCAGTTTAATCTTAATTTAAGAGAAAAGTTTTATTATATTCCTCAAAGGTATGTGGAAAGCGACTTTGTTACGCATATTGCCTTGTATCAGTCAAGAAATCTTTTTGGAGAGGATGCAGGCATAAGCTATATTGGCGAGGTTAAAAAGATAAGCCTTGTTCCCAGATATAAAATAGAAGAGATTCCAAGCAACAACGACGAAATGTATTACCGCTATGACATAAAAGAATGGCGAAAGCTTGAAAGAAAAATTAAACCAAAGGCATTCAGCGGAGTTTGTGTGTTTACCAATATGTTTTTAATTGAAAACGCTTCCTATGCAGATGAGCTTAATATTTTAACATACGAAAGTTATATTATGCGTTGTGCCAAAGAACGACTTAAAACTGAAAATGAAGTTTTATTTAAGCTTAATAAAAACTATTACAAAATGACCAAGGAGAGCTTAACGACTTATACTCCTGAGGGCGAAATAATAAAACACTATGAAACGGGTTCGTATTAAAAATAAACGGGCTCGTTTTTTTATGCATATCCATAAAATTTTTGTCATATATTTAACCTAGAAAAATGTATTTGGGAGGAAAGTTTATGGATATAAAGAAAGAAATGATAACTGTTAATGAGCCTGTTTTAAAAACTAATGAAAAGGTGCTTGTAAGCGGGGATATAATTGTTCCTGATGTCAAAAGCGATATGGCAAGGATTTTAAAAATTGATGCAGATGCCATTGTAGAGGGAGCAAGTCCTGTTTCGGGCAAACTTGAGGTTTACGGAAAGATTTATATTACTATTTTGTATGTTCCCGAAAACGACCCCAAGCCCGTTTGCTCAATTTCAACGGAAATGCCATTTGATACTGTGATAGAAAATGATAAAATCACAGATAATGTAAAATGCGTATGCACAGCAGATGTTTTTAATGTTGAGTTTAATATGCTAAATTCCCGCAAGCTGTCAGTAAAAACAGTTGTAGATCTGGCTGTGCGCGGAGTCAGAAAAGCAGAGCATGAGTTTGTTGTGTCATTAGACAGCGAAAATTTTGAAGCCAGCAGAGAAGAGGAAAAAGTATATTCTCTTGTTTGTCTTAAAAACAACAAATTTACCGCGGAGGAGGTTTTGGATTTCCCGACGGGAAAGCCGTCTGCGGTTTCTCTTCTTAAAACTGATGTTAAGCTTTTAAACTATCAGACACATATTGTGACGGGCAAAATAGTTGTAAAAGGTTTGGTGGAAAGCTGCAGTCTGTATGTTTCAGATGAGGGAAAAATAGAATTTGTAAGCCACGAAATTCCATTTACCGAAGTGATTGATGCTGACGGAGTGAATGAAAAGTGCTATTGTGACCTGTGCCTGTCTTTGTTGCCTGCGGCATCTTCTTTAAGGGCGGATTCTGATGGTGATATGCGCCTTATCGGGCTTGAAATGCTTTTTGCAGCGGAAATTGTTTGCTATGAGCAGACAGACATACAGTTAATATCCGATTGCTATTCCTGCACAGAGGGATTTGACGCGGTGCAAAAAAGTGTAACGTTTGAAAAGCTTATACATAAAGAAGATGTAAGGCATAATCTTAAGGGTGCTATGTCAATAGGAGAAAGTATGCCTCCTGTTGATACAGTGTATAATCTTATGGTGAAGCCGTATGTTGAAAATATAACTGCGGGAAATGGCGAGGCGGTTGTTGAGGGAGTTTGCGACTGTTATGTTTTATACTTAAGCGAAAAAGAAACAACTCCTGTCTGCAGTGCTATGGGAACTATTCCGTTCTCATTTTCTGTAACAAATAAAGATATTACCCCCAGCGCTAAGGCAAACGTCTGTGTTCAGCTTGCATCCTGCTCATATAATCTGTCAATATCAGGTGAAATTGAAATAAGAGCGGCATTTGATGCGGCGGTTACAATAACAGAAGAGTACACAAAGGATTTTGTGTCTGATATTAAAGAAAGCGAAGAGTCTTATGAAAAGAGGCACGGAATAATAGTATATTTCGTGAGAAAGGGAGATAGCCTCTGGAAGATTGCAAAAAGATACAGAGTATGTCTTAAAGAGCTTAAAGAGCTTAACAAACTGGAAAACCCTGACCTTATCTTCCCGGGACAGCCGATACTTATTCCCATGCCATAAACTAAAAAAGCCCGAAAGGGCTTTTTTAGTATCATTTTTTTGGATTTATAAATTAAAATCGTTTTTATCTTTTATCACCAAAAATGGATATTCGCGTTTTAACATTGAAGCAATCCCGATGGTGTTATCAGTGCTTCCCATATCAATAATAGTTAAAGATGAGAATAGTTTCTCCTTTGATGTGAAGAAGATTTCCTCGGCGAGGATGCGGATAGTGTCTTCTATTGTATCCTCGTCATTTTCCACTTTTAAAAGCATTTCACTTTTTTTAAAATTCCCTTGTTTAATTAAAAAATAGCCTGCTCCGTATCGGATAGCGCAAAAGAATCCAAACACTGAGAAAATCCAGAATACAGCCTTTAATATCTCAAGAAAAAGCATAAGACCACCCTTTCAATAAAAAATTATATGATATTTTATGCAGATTCTTTAAAATGTGTGAATTTTAAGACTCAAAAAAGTGTTGCATTTTTTTTGATACTGTGCTACAATTAATAAAAATGATACAAAAGGAGCAAGGTCAGATGAAAAAGAAATACTTTGGAAGAATTGTATGCGGAATGCTTGCTGTATGTTTTGTTTTTTCGTTGATACTGACATTAATATATTATTTTTCGGTGACAGAAAGAATTGATACTGATTTCAAGGCTGAAAAAGAAAGGCAGTCTCTTAAAATTGTGGCTGATATGCAGCTGTATTTTGAAAACAGTAAGACTGCGGCAAAAGAAATGGCACTTCTTTGGGATACTTTTGAAAGAAGAAGACTTAAAGAAGAGGCCCTTTTTGAAACGATGGAAAAGTTTTGCGACATCGGACATACATATATTATTTGCGAAGACAGAGAAGTAGTAAAAAAAGATAATGCTCCTCTTTTAAGTGATAATCTGTGTGATGTTATAAAGAGCAAGGACAAAGAAAATTATGTTTTTGATTTTGTTGATGGCGAAACAAGGATTATTGCATTGGCTACAAAGGCATACTCGCCATCAGAAAAGGGTGTTTTTGTTGTACGGGCACTTGAAGAAGAAAAACTTCTTGCGGGCAGGGCAGATGCTTTAATGTATTTTGATTCAAGCTCTGAGGTGTATGCAGGAAACGGCGAATATTATAACAGCCTGAAAAATGTTGTTTATGAAACCGGAAAGAGCTCGCTTGAAGAAAAAATTAAAAATAACGCTTTTGACACTGCGGACTGTACATATATTTTTACAAGTGATGATGCTTTCGGAAAAGGGGCATTCATATTTATGTATAACAACGAAACAACGCAGGCGGCGAAGGCTAGTGTTATGCTGATTTGTATTGCGGTGTTTTTCATTGTTTTGATTGCGTTGTTCCTTATAAGCTTGATTCCTGCAAAAATTATATACGGACCTTTTGATGAGCTTATGGCTTTTGTAGGAAGATATGGCGATGAGAAAAAAGATAAATATGATGAAATAAGCTATATTACAAGTACGGTTAAATTTCTTGACGATAAAAATAACACACTGAATTCTGAGGCGCGTGAGAAAAAGGAGCTTTTGAAACTTCAGTTTGTAAAGGATTTGCTTTCGGGAGTAGTCAATGAAACGGAATATAATGATCTTGCAGAAGAGTTTTCTATGACAAATTTTGAAACCCCGTTTTATGTCGGAATTTTTGAGATTTCCGATTATGACAGTCTTTCTGATGTCTTCGATGAGAAAAACCTTATACAGATAAAAAAGCAAATAGGAGAATTTATCACACGCGAGCTTACGGGAAGAAGCGTTTGCGGAGCGGTGGAAATTGATAAAAAGCGTTTTGCGGTTATAACCTGCGGCTGTGAGCTTAACAAAATAAGACAGAACTTTTCATATATAAATTCAGTTATCAACTCTGAGTTTGATATTGAGATGCTCGCACTTTTGGGTAACAAATGTGGCGGATTGTTTGAGGTTGGAGAGAGCTATCAGCAGTGCACTAAAGCTTTTGAAGAAAGCCTTGCCATAGGCGGATTCAGGAGCGGAGTAGTAAGTATAGGAGATATGGATATAGGTCAGGGATTTTTCTATCCTGTAAATCTTGAAAGAGACCTTATCAGCAGTGTAATAAGATTAAAAAGAGAAGAAAGCCTTAAGATAATAAATTCCATACTTGATGAGAATTTAAACGGCAAGACTCTTACAAAAGAGCGTCATAATGCGATAACTTTTGCATTTATTGCAACGATAAACCGTATAGTTGAGGCTTTAAACAAAACTATTGCCGAGATTTATGGGGAAGATAATATTATTTTCCTTGAGCTTAAGATGTGTGAAAATGCCACTGAGCTTCGAAACAAGGTGGTTCAAAGCTTTGACAGGATAATGAATTATATGTCAGGCGATGAAGATGCAGATTTGTCACAAAGATTTTTAGACTATATACACAGTCACTATAATGAAGATATTTCCTTAACGGAGCTGGGTGCGCACTTTAAGCTGTCAGAATGCTATATTTCTACAGTTTTCAAGGAGTCTACGGGCGAAAACTTTAAAGATTACTTGAGTCGTTACAGAATAAAAAAGGCAAAAGATATTCTTTATAAAAATCCCGATATAAAAACAAAAGAGCTTGCGTCTATGATTGGATGCAACACGGTTGCTACACTTTTCAGGCTCTTTAACAAGTACGAGGGAATGTCACCCGGTCAGTTTGTTAAAAATAATGTCAAATAATAAAAAAGCTGCCATTTGGCAGCTTTTTTATTATTTTAAAGTTTCTTCAATAAGATTTGCAAGCTCTGTTGCGCGCTTTTTAAGATAATCTTTGTCATCGCCCTCGAGCATAACTCTTACAACGGGCTCTGTTCCTGACGGGCGGATTAAAACTCTTCCGCTGTCTTTAAATTCATTTTCAAGTGCGGCAATCGCATCAAGAATAGCGGGATTTGTTTTAAGCTCACCTTTCTTTTCGTTTTCAACATGTGCATTAACAAGCACCTGAGGAAGAATTTTAACAATTTTTCTAAGCTCAGAAAGCTTTTTGCCTGTTTCTTTCATAACTGACAATAAAAGAAGAGCAGAAACAAGGCCGTCACCTGTTGAGTTTTTGTCAAGATAGATTATATGGCCTGATTCCTCACCGCCCAGTGAGTCTCCTGAAGCTAACATTTCTTCAAGTACATAGCGGTCGCCAACGGCGGTTTGCTTTGTGTTTATTCCAAGTTCTTTTGCGGCATTGAAAAATCCAAGGTTACTCATAACGGTTGCCACGATTGTGTTGTTTTTAAGCTTGCCTTTTTGTTTTAAGTGATTTCCGACTATAAGCATAATTTCGTCGCCGGTTAAAATTTTTCCGTTTTCGTCAACCGCAAGCATTCTGTCAGCATCGCCGTCAAAAGCAATACCGATATCGTAAGATGCGGGATTTTTGGAAATTAAATCAGCAAGGTCCTGTATATGAGTAGAACCGCAATTTTTGTTTATATTAATACCATTGGGAGTGTTATTTAAAACAAAAACTTTTGCGGCTAATTCCTCAAGTGCTCGGGGAGCAACATTTGAGTTTGCGCCGTTTGAGCAGTCAAGAGCAATGCTTATACCGTTTAAATCGCCATCAACAGTTGATTTTGCAAATTCGATGTAGTCATCTGCGCTGTCATATTTAAACTCATATCTTCCAATATTTTCGTGAGTGGGAAACTCTCCTGCCTGATCTTTGTTTTTTATAAATTCTTCAATTTTGTCTTCTGTTTCATCGGGAAGCTTGTATCCTTTTGAATTGAAGAACTTAATTCCGTTGTACTCAAAAGAGTTATGTGATGCAGAAATTACTATTCCGGCATCTGCATTATACTTGCGAACAAGGTGCGCAACCGCAGGAGTCGGAATAACTCCTAAAAATACTACCTCAGCGCCTGTCTGACATATACCTGCCGCCAATGCGCACTCTAACATATCTCCTGAAATTCTTGTGTCTTTTCCAACAAGGATTTTAGGTTTGTGGCAAAGCTCCTTTGTAAGAACTGATGCGCCTGCAAAACCTAAATCAAATGCAAGAGAAGCGGTAAGATTTTTGTTTGCAACTCCTCTTACTCCGTCTGTACCGAATAATCTAGCCATTTTATACCCTCCTGTAAAAAAATGTATTATAACCAATACTTATTATACTATATTTTAATCGGGTTGACAATAGTTTTTTTGCCTTGCAAAAAATAAATTTGCAGGTAAGACTGGCTTATCTGCAAATTTAGTTCTTACATAGGAAGTGCTGACTTAACGGCTTTTTTCATATCGTGCACCATGCAGTTAGCTTTTCTTACAGCGCGGCGCCTTTGTCTTGGGGTTATAGGGTCAAACAGAAGAGCAACGCCCACGCCCACCATTGCGCCCGCAACGGCGCCTTTAATAAAATCATACATAATTATTTCTCCTTTCAGAAATGTCAGGCACAAAATTATTATGTGTTATAAAAAATTTATTAATCGGAGTAATTTATGGTGCTTGTAAAAAGGAAAAGAATATGGTAAAATAATTTTTAGTAGAATTTATATTTTAGCACCGAACAGGGAAAACAAAAAACGAGGTGATATTTATGAAGATACTGATAGTCCGCCATGCAGAACCCGATTATTCGATTGATTCTTTAACGGAAAAGGGTTTTCGCGAGGCAGAACTTGTTTCAAAAAGAATAGAAAAGCTTTGCGTAAAAGAATTTTATGTTTCGACTATGGGAAGAGCAAAGGATACGGCATTTCCGACACTTAAAAAGATGGAGCGGGAAGCAATTTATTGCGATTGGCTTCGTGAATTCGTTGTTGATATGAAAAGAAGCGACGGAGTTTTGGATATTGCTTGGGACTGGCTTCCTCAGGAGTGGACAAAAAATGAAGATTTTTATTTGGAGAAAAAATGGCACGAGGTTTCTCCGTTTAAGGAGAGTAACGCGTATGAAAGATACAAGGAAGTTACGGGAGAGCTTGATAAAATTATAAAAAAGCACGGATATGAAAGAGATGGAAGAACATACAAGGCAGTAAAACCAAATAACGACACTATTGTTTTGTTTTGCCATTTCGGTGTCCAGTGTGTGCTTCTCTCGCATTTGTTTGGAATATCGCCTATGATTTTATGGCATAACTTCTGTGCATTACCAACATCGGTAACAACAGTGGTTACTGAGGAAAGAAGAGAGGGAACAGCAATCTTTCGTATGTGTGGCTTCGGGGATATTTCCCATCTTTATAAAGAGGGAGAACCGCCCAGTTTTGCCGCGAGATTTCGGGAATGCTATTTTAATGAAGATGAGAGAAAAGATTAATTGTGTGGGGGAATTTTTATGGAAAAGAAGCATACTATAGACGATCTTATAGAAATTATGAAAAAATTAAGAGCGCCTGATGGTTGCCCGTGGGACAGAGTGCAGACGCACGAATCTATAAAGGAGTGTATGATTGAGGAAAGCTACGAGGTTATTGATGCTATCGAAAAAAATGATGATAAGATGATGGCAAATGAGCTTGGAGATCTCCTTTTGCAAATCGTTTTTCACGCCGAAATGGCAGAAGAGAGAGGTGCATTTGATTTTTCCTCGGTTGTAAATGAAATTTGCGAAAAGCTTATAAGCCGTCATACCCATGTGTTTTCCGAAGACACAGCGGAGAATGCGAGCGAAGTTTTAGACATTTGGGAAAAGAATAAAAAAGAGGAGAAAGGGTTTTTAAGTGCAACGGATACTCTTAAAGATGTTCCCAAAGCGTTTCCCTCTCTTATGAGGGCACAAAAGGTTTTAAAGCGTGCCATGAAAAGTGATATGGAATTAAGTGAGGAATTTAATTCTCCCGAAGATGCTTTAGATGGTATTTTAGAGTGCGTGCTTCAGATGAAAAAAGACCTTTCAGGCGGAGCAGATACGGAAGAGAATTTCAAAAAAATGATGCTTTTAAGCGCCTTGTTTTCACAGAAAATGGGGATTCAAAGTGAAATTTTATTAAAAAAATCGGTTGACGAATTCATTGAAAAGTTTGAGGTTTTAGAGCAAATTGCACAACAAAACTAAGTTTTTTTGTAGAAAATGACCTTAAAAACCCCGCAACGCCCGAAAAATAAGAGATTTTTTAAAAAACAGATTAAAAAAATTCAAAAAATAAAAGGATTTAAGCGAAGACTAGAGAATTTATATCGTGTCAATTATTTTTAGGAGGTAATTTATAATGAACAAAGCAGAATTAATTGCAAATGTTGCAGCAACAGCAGGTTTAACAAAGAAAGACGCTGAGAAGGCTATCAATGCATTCATCGAGAACATTGAAGGTGCTCTTAAGAAGGGTGAGAAAGTTCAGCTAGTTGGCTTCGGTACTTTTGAAGTACGTGAAATCGCTGCTAGAACAGGCAGAAACCCCTCTACAGGCGCTGAAATCAAAATTCCCGCTTGCAAGAAGCCCGCTTTCAAAGTTGGTCAGGGCCTAAAGAACGCTCTTAACTAATTAAAAAAGCCTAAAAGCTGTTCCGCAAATGCGGAGCAGCTTTTTTAGTCGGCAAGGAGAAGAATATGAGACTCGACAAGTATTTAAAAGTTTCAAGGCTTATAAAAAGGCGCACGGTTGCAAACGAGGCGTGTGATACAGGAAGAATTTCCGTAAACGGCAAGGTTTGCAAAGCAAGTTATGATGTTAAAGAAAACGACATTATAGAAATAAGATTTGGCGAAAAAACAGTGAAAGCGCAGGTTTTAGCCATTAAGGAGCATGCCTTAAAAGATGATGCGGCGCTTATGTATAAGATTTTATAAAAAAGTTCTATAAATGAAAAAACCTTCATAAAATATATTACTTATATTTTGCGGAGGTTTTTTATTATGCCAGGTATCACAGAAAATAAATCCCATGCTCTTACTATGGAGGACAGGGGAAGGATTATAATGACGGGCGCAGTAAATGTTGAAAATTTTGAGGAAAACGATATGAGAATAGAAACTCTCTGCGGCATGCTGCAGCTTAAGGGAGAGGGGATGCACATTTTAAAGTTTGACACTAATGCAGGAGAGCTTGAAATAGAGGGTAAATTCGACAGCCTTTCATATTCTGAGGCAAATGCGGGAAAGGGAAGCCTTATGAAAAAGCTCTTCGGGTGATAAAATGTCTATTGGATTAGAAAGTCAGGCATATATTTTTTTAATTATGGCAGCTTATGGAGCGGCAGCGTCCCTGGTTTTTGATATATTCAGAAGTATTCACCGCATTTTTAAACCGTCGCCAGTTACAATAGGTATAGGAGATATCATTTTCTGGCTGATTTTAAGCATCAGCACTTTTTTTGCCTTGTTTCTTGCAAACAGCGGACAAATAAGATTTTTTGAATTCTTTGCGATGATTTTGGGAAGCATTATTTACTTTTTGACCATTTCAAAGCTGACTATATTTATTTTTTCCGTATTACTGACATGTGCCCGAAAAATTTTTGTCGTATTTTTAAAAATTTTCTTGACTATTGCAGGTTTTTTGTATAAAATTATAATGAAGTGGATTTTATTTATTTTTGTGCCACCTGTAAGATTTATAAAGAAAATATGGAAAAACTTAATTCAAAGTTTTATAAAGGCATTTTTCGGCACAAGAAAATTAGTTAAAAACAAACTTATGAGAAGGAGGAATGTGCATGAAAGAAAAAGAAGAAAAAGGCACAAAGTCAAGGCAAAAGGCGCCTAAGCTTCATGTTTTATTAAGGATATTTGTTATTATATTTGCGATATTTACAATTTTCCGTGTTATTGCGCAGCAGCCTCTTATAAATCAATACAAACTCGAAAAAGAAGAGTGCGAAAAAGCAATACAGGCTGAAAAAGAAAACATCGAGTATTACGAAAACCGAAAAGAGTTTTACCAGACCGAAGAGGGCAAGAAGATTGTCGCAAAAGAGCGTTTGGGAATGGTTGGAGAAAACGAGAAAGTTTACATTGATGCAAACGGCAAATAATGCCGGGCTATAGACAAAACGTTCATTTGTGGAGCGGTTAAGGGGGAAATCTGTTTATATGGCACTTGAAGTTGGAGCGGTAGTTGAGGGAAAAGTTGTAAGCATAATGCCGTTTGGAGCATTTATTTCTCTTCCGGAGGGTAAGACGGGATTGGTACATATTTCTGAAGTTTCGCTTGATTATGTTCAGAATGTTTCTGACCATTTAAGTGAAAATCAGGAGGTTCGTGTTAAAATCGTCGGAATTGACCCGAAAGGCAAGATCAGCTTATCTATAAAAAAAGTTTTGCTTGACGAGAAGAAAGCGAATTCTTCAAAAAAGCAAAATCACGCTCAGAGCGGAGGCTCAGTAAGACCCGCAAGCGTAGACCTTATTGTTTCTTCTGCTCCTCAGGATATGTCTTTTGAAGATATGTTAGGCAAGTTTAAAACAGATAGCGATGAGAAGATGCAGGCTTTAAAAAGAAGCTCTGAATCAAAAAGGAGCGGCGGATATAAGCGCTCATCAAATAATTATTTTTAAAAAATAAAAGTCGGATTTTTCCGGCTTTTTATTTTTGCATAAAAGAAGAAAAGAGGAGATAAACTAATGCGGAAGAGAGGGTGAAAAAATGAGTTTATTAAGCGTGTCGCTTTTTTCCGAAATTTTAAAAACTTCCGTTGATATTAATATTATTACTCCTGATTTTACAAAAGATTCGGCTCCGCCTAAGGTGATGTATCTTCTTCACGGGCTTTTGGGAAATCACAATTCATGGATTGCAAATTCTAATCTCACAAGATATACCCAGGGGAAAAATCTTTTTATTGTTATGCCGGGGCTTAATAATACATTTTATGTAAACAACACAGCCGACATACGCTATCTCGATTTTACAGCATATGAGCTTTTAAATTATATTGAAAAAACCTTTAAGGTTTCAGGAAAAAGGGAAGATACTTATATTTGCGGAATGTCTATGGGAGGATATGGAGCATATCGTGTTGCTCTGGAGAGAATGGATAAATTTATTATGGCAATAAGTCTGTCGGGAGCGCTTGATGTCGCTTCAATGAGTCAGGACGGAAAAGAAAGCATTTCAAACCTTGACAAGACTATTGTAAGCACTTACAGGCTCGATTTTGGAAAAGATGGTGTGGAAAAAGGGTCAGAAAATGATTTGTTTTATCTTCTTAATAAAAACAGAAACGCAAGATTAAAGCCTGAGCTTTTGCAGTATTGCGGAAAGCACGACTTTTTATTGGGTTATAACCTGAATTTTAAAAATTATATAAAAAATCTTGACTACAAACACAGTTATTTTGAAAGTGACGGTATGCACGACTGGGATTTCTGGGATGATAAAATAAAGGATGTTATAAATAAAATTACAAATTAAAAAGCAGGCTTAATGCCTGCTTTTTATATGTTTTTTAATTTTTTCAAAAAGTAAAGTCCTTTGTCCAGAACGAGCCTTAAGTCCCATATATGAACATAAAGATTATAAAGAAAATTTCTTTTTTTGCAGTCTATGATTTTGCCGTTTCTTTCAATTGAAGTTACAACGCCGAGTATCTGGCTTTTGTTTACGGGATACTCTAAAAGAAACTGAAAGTCACCGCACATAACAAAATTATCTTCATCTATAACTTTAACAACTCTGTGAAGAATTATCGAGCCGTTTTTTCTTAAATAAAGGACTACATCATATTTTTCTATTTTGTTAAAAGGAGAAACTATTATAAGGTCTTTTTTGCTTCTTATTGTTGGAAGCATACTCTTTCCTGCCGGAGAAAAGCTTATGCTGTTGCCTTTTTCAAGAGAATTTCTGACGACCTTTTCAAAATCCCTGAAATTCTTGCTTCGCTCTTCCACAGTATCAGTCCTCTAAAATATTTATAGAATTAAGCTTTTCCAAAAACAAAGAAACGTCTTTAGCTGCAGTTGCATCATCAACATCGTATTCATTAAGAAGGGCACCTGTAAGCTCCTCTTTTGAAGCACCTTTTTCAAGCAAACTCCAAAGCATAGCGCCTGAGCCTGAAAGTGTTATAACTCCGTTAAAATCCTGCATACGAGAGCCTATGCCAATAACCATATAGCTTCCTGCAACTTCTCTTAAAACAAAACCCTGTTTAATTTTCATTTTTACAATCTCCTTTCGTTTACAATCCAAGTATAACCGAAGTTTTCTTAAAAATGAACAACAAGTAAAAGACATTATCGAAGAAATTAAAAATTCTGAATGTGTTGTTGCAGAAATTAAAGAAACTGAAGAGTTTAAGGCTTTAATTGAAGATGCGGATAAGTATTCTGTTGATGATCTGAGGGTTAAGGCAGATTTAATTTTTGCCGCTGCTATGAAAGAAAAAATGAATTTTGAAGTAGCAGAACCTAAAGAGAATCGTAGTGTTAGTGTTAATTTAAACGAAAAGCAAGATAAGAAGAAACCTTATGGCAGACTGTTTAAATAACAATACAAAATTAATAAGCAATCACGTTAAGTGATTTTGGTTATAAAAAATAAAAAATTAAGAAAGGAATGTTTTAATTATGGCAAATGTTTTTGACAAAATTGTTGGGGAAAAGCACTGTGTTGCTGAAAGTTCCCTGTTAAAGGCCACAGAAGTTGGTCATATCTATTCATTAATTTTGATTCTGATAAATTTAATTCACTTAAAAGTTTTTGCCATGATAATTCATCTAAATATGATTTATTATCTATTACTCCTCTATCGTAAATTATTACCACATCATCACTTAAACTATTTGCAGCCATTTCATATATTTTTTCTTTATCATATAACTCATTTAATTCTTCTTTATATATATTAAATAACGCTATATTTTTTTCCTCT
>CALAUK010000160.1 GCA_937892135.1 uncultured Clostridia bacterium
TCTCGATCTCGGGGTGATTGATGCTGGCGCGGAAGACCATGCGGCCGATGCGGCCGAAGCCATTGATACCGACTTTAATCATTTTTTTCTCCATTGTTATTGGGTTTTGGATTTATGTCTGTCAGATAATATACACTTTTTTTTCCGGAAATCAAACTTTTCCGTCTGATTTCCGGTGTGAAACCGCTAATGCCCTGGAGTGGCAGCACCAATATTTTAGAGAACATTAAGCTCATCTGTGTCGATAGCGCATTTTTAATCTTCAATATTCTGTTTATTCTCGCATATATGATCGCATTGTGCCAGAGCTGCAAGCCCAATCAGATCAACACAGAGGATAAAGAAGAACTGATTAAGCAGTTGGATGCGGCATTACAAAAAATGAAAAAAGTAAGATTTTTGGAAAACAGGATAATAAAATATCCGAATAAAAAACTGATGCTCGGGGAAAAACTATATTCGGAGGTGAAAAAGATGTTAGAGAACAATAACAACAGAAACAATAACAACAATAACAACAACGAACAGCAGAAGAGAAACAACAATCAGAACCAGAACAACAACCAGAATCAGAATAACAATTCTGAAAAGAATAACGAAAACAACAGAAACAATCAGTAAAAAAAAGCCCTTGGCGGAACTCCTTAGGGAGAAATCGGTTTTGGATTGCTAATTTCCGCTAATAGTGCACAAAAAAATACAGACATACATTAGTATGCCTGTATTTTTTATGTCTTCTCTAAGACGAAAATTATCTAATCCAAAACTGCAAGGCACTCAAAAACAGCGAGAAATCCTTGCGGATTGCGAAATGTTTGTACACAGATATGCACCAAAATTGTGTTTCTTGAGCGGTTTATCCCTAAGGAGTACCGCCCTTTTGAATGGGCTTTTTTTTTAAACTATTCTTCTTCAGAGTCAGCTTTGTTTAAAAGTTTTGCACGTGTAAGAGCTTCGATTTCTTCAGTGAATTCAGGATTTTGCTCCATATAAATTCTGACATTATCTCTTCCCTGACCGATACGCTCGCCGTTATATGAAAACCACGAGCCACTTTTTACGATTATGCCAAGCTCTGTTGCAACATCTAAGATATTTCCTTCCTTTGAAATACCCTTGCCGTATAAAATATCAAACTCGGCCTCTTTAAAGGGAGGAGCAACTTTGTTTTTAACAACCTTTACGCGTGTGCGGTTACCAACAATTTCACTGCCGTTTTTAATAGCCTCGATTCTTCTTATGTCAAGACGAACTGATGCATAGAACTTAAGAGCACGTCCGCCTGTGGTTGTTTCGGGGTTTCCGTAAATCACGCCAACCTTTTCACGAAGCTGATTGATAAATATTGCAACAGTGTTTGACTTGTTTAAAACACCTGCCAATTTACGAAGAGCCTGACTCATAAGCCTTGCGTGCAAGCCAACGTGAGAATCGCCCATTTCTCCGTCTATCTCGGCTTTGGGAACCAATGCTGCAACGGAGTCTATAACAACAACGTCTAATGCGCCGCTTCGAATTAAAGCTTCTGCAATTTCAAGCGCCTGCTCGCCTGTATCAGGCTGAGCAACGATAAGATTATCAATATCAACACCTAAATTTTTTGCATAAACAGGGTCTAATGCGTGCTCGGCATCAATAAACGCAACTTCGCCGCCTTTTTTCTGAGCCTCAGCAATAATATGCAGGGTAAGAGTTGTTTTACCTGAAGATTCAGGGCCAAAAATTTCAACAATTCTGCCCTTGGGGATACCGCCAATACCTAAAGCCAAATCAAGACTCATTGAGCCTGTTGGAATAGAGTCAATATTAAGAGCGGGCTTTAAGCCAAGCTTCATAACAGAGCCTTTGCCAAACTGACTTTCAATATTCTCAAGCGCTGCATTTAACGCCTGCTTTTTCTGCTCGCTATCATTTAAAGCTCCAATGGGAGCATCTGCTTTTTTAGTTTTAAGTGCCATTTTAATCTATCCTTTCCTCTTGAAAATTTGCAAACAATAGTTCGATTAATGTTATTATATCTTATTTTTTTTAACTTGTCAATAGATAATTTTAAAAATTTTCATTTATGTGTTTTGTTACTATGTCGAATATAACAAGGCAAGCTTTTTTTCGTATTTCATCACGGTTTCCCGATAAAAGAAGTTTTTTTGAAAATGATTTATAACGGCTTTTAATGCCAACATAAACAAGGCCTACGGGATTTTGATATTGGTCGCTGTTTGGCCCTGCAACTCCCGTTACCGAAACTGCAATATCGCAGTCTGCTTTTTTATAAAGACCGTCTGCCATAGAAGATGCCACTTCGCCACTTACAACAGTATGCTTTTTTATAAGCTCGCTTTTCACGCCTAAAATCTTGTTTTTTGCACTTTCGCTGTATGTTACATAGCTTTCAGAAAGGACTGATGAGCTTCCTGAAATATCGGTTATGCTTTTTGCTAAAAGCCCACCCGTGCAGCTTTCTGCAAAGCTTATTTTAAGCCCTTTTTCTTTTAAAAGCGATACTAATTTTAAGCTTGTCATAAAAACCAAAACCTTTCTGTTATGTCTTATTATATTTTACCATAATAAAAAATCTAAAACAAGGTTTTTTATTTAAAAAGGCAAGTGCGCAAAAATCTCGGCAAATGCTTGACGAAAAGGCATAAAAATGGTAAAATAAATAATTAAGGTTAATACTTGTTTTTAATGCGGATTAAGAATGGAGAATAGTTATGTGGTTAGCTGATAAATGGTCAGATTATGAGCTTATAGACAGCGCAGACGGCGAGAAGCTTGAGCGCTGGGGAAATATTATTTTGCGCCGTCCCGACCCTCTTGCAGTGTGGAAGGATAAGGACAGTAATTTGTGGGACAATCCTCACGCATGGTATCACCGTTCAAATACGGGCGGAGGACACTGGGAATACAGAAAAAAGCTTCCTGAGAAGTGGAGCATTAATTTTGAAGATTTGACTTTTCAGATTAAGCCTATGAATTTTAAGCACACGGGGCTTTTTCCCGAGCAGGCGGCTAACTGGAAATGGTTTTCCGAGCTTATAAAAAACAGCGGAAGAGAAATAAGGGTTTTAAACCTTTTTGCCTACACCGGGGGAGCGACAGTTGCAGGCCTTGGTGCGGGTGCCAATGTAACTCACGTTGATGCGGCAAAGGGAATGGTAAACTGGGCAAAGGAAAATGTTAATGCATCTTCTCTTTCTGACAGAGGCGTAAGATATATTGTTGATGACGTTTTAAAGTTTGTTCTTCGTGAACAGAGGCGCGGAAAGCAGTATGAGGCTATTATTATGGACCCGCCGTCATACGGAAGAGGCCCGTCAGGCGAAGTGTGGAAGATAGAAAATGAGCTTTATTCACTAGTTGAGGAATGTGTGAAAATTATGAGTGATAAGCCTTTGTTCTTTTTGATAAATTCATACACAACGGGGCTTTCAGCATCGGTTTTAAATAATATTTTATCGCTTACAGTGAAAAAGAAATTCGGCGGAAAGATTTCTGCTGACGAGCTTGGAATTCCTATGAGTGCAAAGAAAGGACTTTGTCTTCCTTGCGGAATTTCGGGAAGATGGCAGGCAGAATAGAAAAGAGTTAGGTTTATATGATTAAATGCGAAAATTTGACATTTGAATATGAGGGCGACGAGGACAGGGAAAAAACTGTTGTCTTAAATGGTGTTGATGTCAGCATAGAAAAGGGTGAGTTTGTGTGCATAGTAGGGCACAACGGCTCAGGAAAGTCCACCCTTGCAAAGCACTTTAACGCAATTAAGCTTCCTTGCGGGGGAAAGGTTTTAGTTGACGGGCTTGATACATCAGACGAAAATCTTCTTTACGAAATACGCTCCCGTGTGGGACTTGTTTTTCAAAATCCCGACAATCAGATTGTTGCAAACATTGTTGAAGAGGATGTTGCATTTGCGCCCGAAAACTTAGGCGTCAAGCCCGATGAAATAAGAAAAAGGGTTGATGAGGCTCTTCGTGCGGTTGGAATGTATGAAAACAAAATGAGCGCACCGCACCTTTTATCAGGAGGGCAGAAGCAGAGGATTGCAATAGCGGGAATTTTAGCGATGCAGCCTGAATATATCGTTTTGGATGAGCCGACTGCAATGCTTGATCCAACGGGAAGAAAAGAAGTTTTAAAAACAATTTCAAAGCTTAATAAAGAGCTTAATATGACAGTTGTTCTTATAACTCACTATATGTCAGAAACTGTTCGTGCTGACAGAATTTTAGTTATGAAAGACGGAGATATAATTTTAGAGGGAACGCCCCGTGAGGTATTTTCAAAGCCCGAAGTTTTGTCTTCGGCAGGGCTTGACGTGCCTCAGTCAGCGGAGCTTATGTATGAGCTTAAAAAAGAGGGAATTAATGTTCCCTCGGGTGTTATAGAGATTGAAGAATGTGTTGAGGAGATTTTAAAGCTGTTATGATAAGGTGCGAAAATTTAAGCCATATTTATCAGGCGGGAACGCCTTTTGAAAAAATGGCTTTAAAGAAAATAAATCTTCATATAAAAAAAGGCGAGCTTGTTGCAATTATAGGTCATACAGGTTCGGGAAAATCCACCCTTGTTCAGCATTTTAATGCGCTGTATATTCCGACAAGCGGAAAGGTGTTAGTAGATGGGGTTGATACTTCGGATAAAAAGACAAAGCTTCTTGAAATACGCCGTAAGGTAGGGCTTGTTTTTCAGTATCCCGAGCATCAGCTTATGGAGGAGACCGTAAGAAAGGATATTGCATTCGGGCCTAAAAACCTTGGCATTTCGGGGCATGAGCTTGAAGAGAGAATTGAAATTGCTGCCCAAATGACGGGAATTAAAAAAGAATATCTTGATAAATCTCCTTTTGACTTGTCGGGTGGCGAAAAAAGAAGAGTTGCGATTGCGGGCGTTCTTTCGATGGAGCCCGAGGTTTTAGTATTGGATGAGCCTACCGCAGGGCTTGACCCATCGGGAAGAGACGAGCTTTTAACCCTTATTAAAAAGCTTAATGATACGGGTATGACGATTGTTTTAGTGTCGCACAGTATGGAAGATGTTGCGCGCCTTGCAGAAAGGGTTATAGTAATTGATGACGGAGAAATATCTTTGGATGGAACTCCCCAAGAGGTTTTTCGGGAGGGCGACTTTTTAAAAAGCGTTGGTCTTGATGTGCCCGAAATAAGTGAGATTATTACAAGGCTCAGGGAAAAGGGAGTAAATCTTCCCCCTGATATATACACAGTCAAAAGAGCAAAAGAGGAAATTTTAAAAATTCTTAAAAGGTAGATGTCTTAAATATGCTTAAGGATATAACTCTTGGTCAGTATTTTCCGGGAAGCTCACCGCTTCACAGAATGGATCCGAGAACAAAAATAATTATTACGCTTATATATGTTATCACGCTGTTTTTTGTTAAAAATTTCAGCGGTTTTGGCGTATTCTTTTTGTTTATTGCACTTTCGGTATTTGCATCAAGGATATCCTTTAAATTTGTTGTTAAAGGGTTAAAGCCTTTGTTATTTGTTATTGTTTTTACGGGACTTTTAAATATTTTTATGACAGGCGGAGAGACAGCCTTTACAATTCCTTACACAAATATAACGGCGACATGGGAAGGAATTAAGATGGCGGCGTTTATGATTTTAAGGCTTGTGCTTCTTATTTTCGGAACATCTCTTCTTACGCTTACAACATCTCCTATATCTTTGACAGACGGAATAGAAGCCCTTTTGTCACCTTTAAAAAAGATTAAAATGCCGGTGCACGAGCTTTCTATGATGATGACAATCGCAATAAGATTTATTCCTACAATTCTTGAAGAAACAGACAAGATTATGAAAGCACAGACTGCAAGAGGCGCAGATTTTAAGAGCGGGAATGTGTTTAAAAGAGCAAAGGCTCTTGTGCCGATTTTAGTGCCCTTGTTTATAGGTGCTTTCAGAAGAGCGGACGAGCTTTCTATGGCGATGGAAACAAGATGCTACAATGGCGGAGACGGAAGAACAAAGCTAAAAAGCCTTAAGCTTACGGCAGTTGACGGCTGGTGTTTTTTAATAAGCATATTGTTTTTAGCTTTCGGCACATTTACAGGATATATGAGCTTTTTAATATAAAAAAGGTGGTGCGGAGTTGAAAAATATTGCACTGATACTAAGCTATAACGGAGAAAAATATCACGGCTGGCAGATACAGAATAATGCGGTTAGTGTATGTTCTGTTTTAACGGACGCGATAGAAAAAATTATAAAGAAAAAAGTTTCGGTCACAGGATGCGGAAGAACAGATGCGGGAGTCCATGCCATTAATTATGTTTGTAACTTTATGGCAGACACAAATATTCCCGAAGAAAAAATTCCGTGTGCCTTAAATTCAGTTTTACCTTATGATATAAGAGTCAAAAAAGCATTTTTTATTTCTTCTGATTTTCATTCCCGGTTTGATGTTATTAAAAAAAGATATGTTTATAAAATTGTGTGTGATGGCGTGGGCGATGTGTTTTCATTGGGCAGAGCATGGCAGATAAAGTATGATTTAGACTTTGAGAAAATGCAAAGTGCATGTAAGGCTTTTTTGGGCGAGCACGATTTTGCGGCTTTTCGTGCGACTGGTACTGACACTAAAACAAGCGTTAGAACTATTTACGATTTGCACCTTGAAAAAGAGGGGAATGTTATAACTGTTTCTGTGTGTGCAAACGGATTTTTATATAATATGGTAAGAATTATAGTGGGGACACTTATGTATGTAGGATGCGGAAAAATAGAGGCTTCAGAGATTAGTGATATTATAAAAAGCCTTGACCGCACAAGAGCGGGCATAACAGCCCCGCCTGACGGGCTTTATATGCACAGTGTAGAGTATGATAAAAAGTTTGGGATAGAGGTGTAAAAATGGCAAGTCTTGAAGAGTACAGAGCAAAAAAAAGAGAAGAGCAGGAGCGCCGAGACAGACGAAAAAAGAACCTGGCAAGATTTACTGTGATTTTTATGTCTGTTGTTTTGGTGTTGGTATTCTTATATTATATATGCTTTTTAAGCGGATGGTCTTATTATAACAAGGGAGAAGACTTTGTTATTGAAGAAAATATAATTAAAACAGTTGAAAAAACCTCTGAAAAAGAGCTTGTTTCAAAGGAGTACAGAGACCTTTCTCTCGTTTTTGAAAACGGAAAGCTTACGGCTTATAATATTTCAGGAAAAGCAAGATGGTCGCTTGATGTACAGGTAACCAATCCCATTTTGGAGGTTTCGGGAAAGTACGTTCTTTTGGCAGAAAGAAGCGGCAAAAATGTGTATATCATAAAAGACGGCAAAATTATGCTTGAATATCAGACGGAATATATCATTTCCACGGCAGACATAAACAAAAAGGGAACTGTTATAACTGTTACTGATGATAATAATTATAAAAACCGTGTTTCTGTGAGAAAGTCTTCGGGAAAGGAGATTTTTGTGTGGCACAGTGCGACCTCGTATGTTGTTGATGCGGCAATAAGCGATAATCAGGAAACAGTTATGCTGACGACACTTGCCACATATACTAAACAAGACGGAAAAAAAGAATACACCTCAGGTGTTAAGACCTTCAGCATAAAAGAGGGAAAGGAAATTTCAAACAAGGAGTTTGAAGACAGTATTGCAGTTTCCGTATTTTATGCGAAGAACGGATATATAGTTATATCTGACAAAGAGGCAGTTAAATATGACAACAAGGGAGACCATCCCAAAAAATACACCTTTAATGGTAAGTGCGGAAAGTTTTCTTATGATAAGCCAAACTTAGCGGTAGTTTATATAGACGAGCACTATAACAATCATTTAGTTATCTTAAATGAAAATCTTGATGTTAAGGCGGAGAAGAATCTTGAGAATATAACAATAGACTCTCTTGATATGAACACCTCTGTTGTATGCTATCGGGTGGATAACGAGATATATTTATTAAAGCCTAATCTTAAGGTAAGATACAGAATTAAGACAAAAAGCCTGTATGACGATATAGTTTTGTTCTCAAGAGGAAAAAGAGTTGCGGCAATAAATGAAAATGGTGTAAGCATTATAGAAGCTAAATAAGGAGACAGATTATGATTTTAGATATTCTTGCGGTTGTTTGCTTTTTTATCTGCCTTATAATAAATGCAAGGCGTGGCTTTGTGAAAAGTCTTCTTGGATTTATGGGCTTTTTTCTTGCAGGTGTAATAACTATTACAGCGGGAGGTGCATTTTCAGATGCGGTGCACGACACTCCTGCCGGGGAAACTGTAAGAAGCAGAGTTTTTAATACTACTTATGAAAGCATTTTAGTTTCGTCTGACGAAGATGTAGACACAGCTCTTGAAAATGTTAAGCTTCCTGATTTTATAAAAGAGAGAGCAAAAGAGAGAAGCGAAGAGATAACGGAAAATATATCATATTCACTTTCGGAAAGCATAAGCGAGGTTGTGTTTGAGCTTTTGGCAAGGGGAGCATTGTTTGTAATTTTAATTTTAGGCTTCTTTGTTATTAAGCTTATAATTCCCGTTATTTTAAAATTACCTGTTATTAAACAGGCAGATAAAAGCTTAGGTGCTGTTGCGGGAATTTTAAACGGTGTTATTGCTTTATATGTTTTAATGCTTGTAGTTTCAATCGTAATGAGTATTTCTGAAATAAGCTGGCTAAAAGATGCGGCAGATAGCTCAATCGCGTATGAGTGGTTTTATGAAAAAAGCTTTTTAACAAAACTATTTTCTTAAATAAACAGGAGGAAATATGGATTTTGAAAATATGTCTCTTGCTGAGCTTCGCAGTTTAGCAAAAGAAAAAGAAATTAAAAATATTTCATCTATGAGGAAAAACGAACTTATAGATGCCATTAATAAAATAACAGAGCCTGAAAAAGAGGAAAAGAAACCTTATGACGTGTATCGTGTTCAGGGCTTTTTGGAGGTTCATCCCGACGGCTTTGGTTTTATGAGATTTGATAACTATGAGTCAAGCGCAAAGGACATATATGTTTCAAACACTCAGATAAGAAGATTTAATTTAAAAACCGGAGATGAAATCATAGGCGATGCAAGGGTGGCCGCTGAAAACGAGCGTCAGGCGCCTTTGTTATACATTCATAAAATTAACGGTGACAGTGTTGACGCGTGCTTTAAGAGAAAACCGTTTGACACTTTAACACCGATTTATCCTGATAAGCGTCTTCATCTGGAAACTGATTTTTCAAGCTTTTCTATGAGGCTTATTGATTTGATTGCGCCCGTAGGATACGGGCAGAGAGGGCTTTTAGTAGCTCCGCCCAAAGCGGGTAAGACAACGCTTTTAAAAAATATCGCGCAGAGCATAACAAAAAATCACCCTGATGTTAAGCTTATAGTTTTGTTAATTGATGAGCGACCCGAAGAGGTAACGGATATGAAACGCTCTATTGACGGAGAGGTTATATATTCAACCTTTGACGAAACTCCCGAGCATCACGTTAAAATAGCGGAGCTTGTGTTTGAAAGGGCGCAAAGGCTTGTTGAGCATAAAAAAGATGTAGTGATTTTATTAGACTCTTTAACACGACTTGCAAGAGCATATAACTTAACCCTGCCATCGAGCGGAAAAACCTTGTCGGGTGGTCTCGATCCGTCAGCGCTTCATAAACCGAAAAGATTTTTCGGAGCGGCAAGAAACATCGAAGAGGGCGGAAGTCTTACTATACTTGCAACTGCACTTATTGAAACGGGAAGCCGTATGGACGATGTTATATTCGAAGAGTTTAAAGGAACCGGCAATATGGAGGTCCGCTTGGACCGTCAGCTTCAGGAAAAGAGAGTTTTTCCTGCTATTGATATTTCAAAATCAGGAACAAGGCGGGAAGAGGCGCTTCTTGAAAAAGACGAGCTTAATGCTGTGTGGGCAATAAGAAAGGCGTTTTCAAAAAACCAGACAACAGATGTTACTGAAGAGGTTTTATTAAAGCTCACAAGAACAAAAACAAACAAGGAATTTGTGAAAAATATACTTGAAAGTATGGGAAGATAAATGGAAATTTATTTCGACAATTCGGCAACAACAAAAACAGCAGATTGTGTTAATAAGAAAATGCTTGAGGTTTTATCAGATGATTGGGGGAATCCTTCTTCTCTTCATAAGATAGGTCAGAACGCCGAAAAGGTTTTTAAAAAAGCAAAAAAGGTTATCGCAGATGAAATAGGGGCATTAGCTGAGGAAATCTATTTTACTTCGGGCGGAACAGAAAGTGACAATATAGCGATTTTAGGATATGCAAGAGCCAACAAAAAAAGGGGAATGCATATAATAAGCACCACGGCTGAGCACCCCGCGGTTTCGGAATGTTTAAAAGAGCTTGAAAACGAGGGTTTTTCAGTTGATCTTCTTTCTCTTGATGAAAATGGGAACATAAGCTTAGATGAATTTGAAAGCCTGTTAAGAGAAGACACAATTTTAGTAAGCGTTATGCATATAAACAATGAGGTTGGCGCAATTTTCCCAGTGGATAAAATGAAAGCTATTATGAAGAAAAAAGCGCCCAGGGCGGCTCTTCATTCCGATTGTGTTCAGTCCTTTTTAAAAGAAAAGATAAACGTTAAAAAGTGGGACATAGATATGATTTCGGTAAGTGGCCATAAGATACACGGACCCAAGGGCATAGGTGCTTTGTATGTAAAAAAAGGCACGATTATCGGAAGCACTGTGTATGGAGGACATCAGGAGAAAAATCTTCGCTCGGGAACGGAAAATGTTTCGGGAGCAGCAGGAATGGCAGAGGCTGTTTTATTTATGAAAGAAAGAAAAGCTTCTGCTTTGGAGATTAAAAAAACGCTTAAGGAAAAAATTCTTTCTTCGCTTTCAGATGCCATCGTAAACGGAGACGAAAAGGCTTCGGATTATATATTAAATATGTCTTTTTTGGGAGTGCGCTCGGAGATTTTGTTGCATTCTCTTGAGGCTAGGGGAATTTTCGTTTCGGCGGGCTCGGCATGTTCATCAAACAAGCCGTCTCCAAGTAAGACACTCACCTCTATGGGAAAATCTGCAAAAGAGATAGACAGTGCAATCCGCTTTAGCTTCGGTGCATATAACACAGTTGAAGAAGCTGAAATTGCCGCAGATGCCGTTATTGAGGAAGTCACAAAGATAAGAAAATACACCAGGGCGTGAAAGGAAAGGTACAAATGAAAGAGGTTTTATTGGTTAAATTTGGCGAGATTGTTCTTAAGGGATTAAACCGCCCGTTTTTTGAAAGGACACTCGTTAAAAATATAAAAAATGCACTTTTGGATTTTGAGGGATTAAAAATAACAAGAGCTCAGTCTGCAATTTACATTGAAAAAAATGACGATTCTGATTTAGACGATGTTGTTGAAAGACTTACAAAGGTTATAGGTGTGCTTTCTGTAACCCGCTGCTGTGTTGTTGAAAAAGATATAGAGAAAATTCAGAAAGCGGCAGTAGAATATGTAGGTGAGGACTTAAAAGAGGGAGTAACCTTTAAGGTTGAGGCAAAGCGTTCTGATAAAGCGTTTTACTTAAAATCTCCTGAAATATGCCGTATGGTAGGTGGATATATCCACGATAATGTGGACGGCCTTGTGGTTGATGTAAACAATCCAAAAAACACTGTTATGGTTGAAATAAGAGATTTTGGTGCTTATATATACTGCAAAAAGATTCCCGGTCAGGGAGGTCTTCCTATTGGTACAGGCGGAAAGGCAAGTCTTTTGCTTTCAGGCGGAATAGACAGCCCCGTTGCGGGTTATATGATTGCAAGGCGCGGTGTTGAAATAGATGCGATTAACTTCTTTTCATATCCCTACACATCTGAGCGTGCCAAGGCAAAGGTTATAAAGCTTGCATCGATTTTATCGGAATACACCTCAAAGATAAATCTTCATATAGTGCCTTTTACGGATATTCAGCTTGCAATAAGGGATAACTGCCCCGAAGAGCATCTTACTTTGGTAATGAGAAGATTTATGATGCGTATTGCGGAGATTGTTGCAAAGAAAAACGGCAGCGAGGCACTTATAACAGGCGAGAGCTTAGGTCAGGTTGCAAGCCAGACTCTTCAGGCTCTTCATGTTACAAATTCGGCGGTTGATATGCCGGTATTCCGTCCTCTTATAGGAATGGAAAAAGAGTCTATCGTTCAGATTTCAAGAAAGATTAACTGCTTTGAAACTTCTATTTTACCTTATGAGGATTGCTGTACGGTGTTTACTCCCAAGCACCCGACAACAAAGCCGAAAATAGAAAAAATAATAGCAAGCGAAAATCTTCTTGATGTTGAAAAGCTTATAGAAGAAGCCGTTTCAGGAGTTGAGACAATAGTTGTAACTCCCGGATACGACGAGATATAAAAAAAGCCCATCTTATGATGGGCTTTTTTTAATACTTTTTCCAGGTTCTTGGTGATAACAAAATTATAAGCGGGAACAACTCAAGTCTTCCGCATATCATAACAAAGGTTAAAACAAGCTTTGAAAGGTCGGAAAACTTAGCGAAATTTTCCAAAGGACCTACACCTGCAAGACCGGGACCAATATTATTTATGGTTGCCGCAAGGGCAGTGAAGTTTGTTTCAAAGCTGAAGCCGTCTAAAGAAATCAAAAGAAAAGCTGCAGTAAATATGAACACAAAAAACACTAAAAATGAGTTTGTTTTTTTGATTGTTTCGTCTTCAAGCTTTTTGCCGTTAATGCTTATAGTTGTAACACTTCGTGGGTGAATAAGAGAAACAATCTCTTTTTTAAAGGATTTCATAAATATAAGAATTCTTGAAACCTTGATTCCACCGCCGGTTGAACCAGCACAAGCGCCGATAAACATAAGCATAACCAAAATTGTCTTTGAAAATTCGGGCCAGGCATTAAAATCAACAGTAGCAAATCCGGAGGTTGATATTATTGAGGCAACCGTGAAAAGTGTATGATGAATGGCTTCGCCTACTGTATTAAATAAGCTGAAGTTATTAAGCACTATAAGCGTTATTGCCGAAAGGACAATAATTACAAACATTCTTAATTCTTCATTCTTTAACGCTGCCTTGAATTTTCTGAAAATAAGAAGAAAGTAAATGTTAAAGCTTACCGAAAACAGAAGCATAAATGCGCTAACAACTGCCTGGATATATGTGCTGTAGCTCGCAAGGCTGTCATTTTTTATTCCGAAGCCACCTGTGCCTGCTGTTGCAAAAGAGGTGTTTATTGCATCGAAAACGGGCATTTTACCTAAAACCAAGAGCAAAAACTGCAATAAAGTCAAGCCTATGTATATTCCATAGAGAACTTTTGCAGTTGCATTTGCCTTTGGCACAATTTTTTCAACCTTAGGTCCTGTCGACTCTGCGCGCATAAGATGCATATTATATGCGCCCACCAGAGGAGCCAAAGCCATCACAAACATCAGAACACCCATACCGCCCAGCCAGTGAGTAAAGCTTCTCCAGAAGAGCATACAATGGCTTAAGCTTTCCACATCACTAATTATTGTTGCGCCTGTTGTTGTGTAGCCTGATGCGGATTCAAAAAATGCATCAATAATACTTGGGATTTCGCCTGAAAAAAACAACGGAAGTCCGCCCGCAAAGCTTATAAGAATCCATGCTGAAGCAACCGTTATAAGTCCTTCTCTGGCATTAAGATTATTGTGCTTTGGTTTTAAGAACATAAGAGGAATTGAAACGGCAAGAATAATAGCTATTGCCGGCAAAAACGCAAATCCTGCCTGTTCTTTATATATAAAAGCCACAATCATCGGCAAAAGCATACTTATTGCATCAAACAAAAGTATGTTTCCGTTCAGCTTTAAAATAAGTTTTGTGTTCATTTATTCCTCCGATCAGCTTTCTACTATTTCATCAAGCCTTGAGATGCCTTTTTGTGTTGTAACCACAATAACCGTATCGCCAACCTGAATTGAATCTTTACCTGTGGGAGTAAAGGATTTTCCGTCTCTTGTGATGTTTGCGATAAGTGTGCCTTCTTTTGTATTAAGCTCTGAAAGCGGAATATTAAGAATGTGACAATGCTCTCTTATGCGGAATTCCAATGCTTCTACCTTGTTTGACGCTATATGATGAAGCGACTCCATATCAGAATCCCAGGAATTCTGCATAACACGGACATAACGCAAAATATAATCAGATGTGATAGTTTTAGGATACACAATACTTCCTATATTCATACCATTTAAAACATCGTCAAAGTCAAAGTGCTTTATTTTTGTAACAACTTTTGCATCCGGCACCTGCTGAGAAGCATACATAGACATTAACACGTTCTGCTCATCTGAGCCGGTAAGACTTAAAACAGCATCGGCATCTTCAATTCTTTCTTCGTGAAGAAGATGGTTGTTAGTTCCGTCTCCGTGAATAATCATAGCCTCCGGCAAAAGCTCAGACAAAAAGTCGCAGCGGGCTTTGTCTGCCTCAATGATTTTAACGTGTATGTTTGATTCAATAAGGATTTTTGAAACATAATAGGTAAGTCTTCCGCCGCCTATTATTACAACATCCTTTACCTTGTTGGCTTCTTCGCCTATTTTAACAAAAAACTCATTTGCAACCTTAGCTGTAGCCACAAAAGATACCGCGTCTCCTGCACGGAGTATGAAGTTACCGGTAGGAACGAAGACTTCGTTGTTTCTTTCTACTGCACACACAAAAACAGAAGTAGAAAAGATTTTGTGAATCTGATAAATCGGCAAATCATCCAAAGGAGATTTGTCGGGGATTTTATATTTTAAAATTTCAACGCGTCCTTTTGCAAAGGTTTCCACTAAAATAGCCTGAGGGAACAGCATAAGTCTTGCGATTTCGTTTGCCGCTGCAAGCTCGGGATTGATATGCATACTAAGGCCCAGATCATCTTTTATAATGTTTATTGCATCAGCATATATGGGGTCTCGCACTCTGGCAATAGTGTTTTTTGCGCCAAGCCTTTTTGCAAGCAGGCAAGTAAGAAGATTAAGCTCATCAGAAGCAACCATAGCAATTAAAAGGTCGCAGTTTTCAACGCCTGCTTCTTTTAAAACAGAAACTGATTCGCCTCTTCCCGCAACACACATAACATCTAATGTTGTGCCTGCCTCTTCAAGCCTTTCTTCATCTGTATCTATAATTACAATGCTGTGATTTTCTTTTGTAAGCTGTTCAGAAAGAGCCCAGCCAACTTTACCGCATCCAACAATAATGATATTCAATTAATCCTCTCCTTATCAAAATATCTTAGAAACATTTTATCACGGCTTTGAAGTTTTATCAATCAAATTAGTATGCTTTTGATAAATCGTGAGCCGCGTCAAGTGGGGAAACTTAAAAAAATGTGCAAAAGCGACAGAAACATTGTTGCTTTAATAATAGTTTTTGTCGCTTTTTAATAAAAATATTTAATTTCCTTTTAATTCCTCTGCATATCTTACGGCTTCCATAGCGTCTTTTGCATAGTGGTCTGCATCAATCATTTTCGCATATTCGGAAGTTAAAACCGCACCGCCGACAACTGTTTTCGTATCAGGGCATTCTTTTTTTAAGAGCTTAATCGTTTCTGCCATGGAGGGAACAGTGGTCGTCATAAGCGCACTTAGTCCAACAAGAGGGGCATTATGCTTTTTAACCGCCGAAACAACCTCTTCGGGAGGAACATCTTTTCCCAAATCGCAAACATCAAAGCCGTAATTTTGCAAAAGCACCTTGACTATATTTTTTCCGATATCGTGAATATCGCCTTTTACTGTAGCAATAACAATTGTAAAAGGTTTTTCACCTTTCGAAGATTCTTTGGGCATAGAGCTTTTAATAACCTCAAAAGCACTTTTTGCCGCCTCTGCGCTCATAAGAAGCTGAGGAAGAAACACCTTTTTCTTCTCAAAGCCCTCGCCCATAATATTTAAGGCATATATAATATGCTCATCTATTATCTTAAGCGGCGGATTTTCTTTTAAAAGCTCCAAAGCCGAACTTGCCGCCGACTCTTTTAAGCCTTTTGTTATAGCATAAACAAGGTCTGACTTTGCTTTGTGTTCATTCTCTTTATCTTTTGCCGTAGTAACAGTTTTCTCCTTTACCACAGAAGAGGAAAACTCAATATATTTTTCACAGTTTGCATCTTTTTTTGAAAGTGCAAGAAAACTGTAGTACGAACTCATCATCTCAAAGGAGAGAGGATTTATTATAGCCGCAGAAAGTCCCGAGGAAAGAGCCATAGTGAAAAATGCCGAGTTTATTTCGGGTCTGTTCGGGAGACCAAACGAAATATTAGACACGCCAAGGCTTGTTTTAATGCCTTCTTCATTAAGCCTTTTTACAGCTTCAAGTGTCGTCATAGCGGCACTCTGGTCAGCACTTATTGTAAGCACCAACGGGTCTATAATTATATCCTTTTTATCTATTCCGTATTCCTTTGCACACGCTATAATCTTTTTTGCAATCTCAATTCTGCCGTCAGCAGTTTCGGGAATTCCGTTTTCGTCAAGAGTAAGCGCTATAACACATCCACCATACTTTTTAACAAGCGGGAAAACTTTTTTCATACTCTCTTCTTTTCCGTTCACGGAATTTACCAAAGGCTTTCCGTTGTAAACCCTCATGGCACTTTCCATAGCATCAAAATCTGATGTGTCAATCTGAAGAGGCAAATCAGTAACCGTCTGCAATTCATAAACAACATTTTTAAGAACAGTCTTTTCGTCTATCTCAGGGAGTCCAACATTTACATCAAGAATGTGAGCGCCGTTTTCTGCCTGAGAAATTCCTTCGCCTAAGATATAATCCGTGTCATTTTCATTAAGCGCCTGCTTAAAGCGTGGCTTTCCCGTAGGATTAATTCTTTCGCCTATGATAATTGGAAGATTATCAAAATTTACGGCATGAGTATAAGAAGAAACACAGGTTTTATCTCTTTTTATAATTTCAAGAGGCTCAAGTCCTGACACTGCACTTACAGTCTTTTTAATATACTCGGGAGTAGTTCCGCAGCAACCGCCAACAATTCTCGCTCCGCTTTTAACAATATCTTTTAAGTGTTCTGAAAATTCATCAGCCGTGATATCGTAAACAGTTTCGCCGTTTTCAAAACGGGGAAGCCCTGCATTGGGGCTTACGATAATCGGAACGGATGCGCATTCATAAAGCATGGGAACGATTTTCTTCATCTGAACAGGACCCAAACTGCAATTAAGGCCTATTGCATCAACTCCTAACCCCTCAAGCATACTGACCATAGCATAAGGGTCAGCGCCCGTCATAAGCTTTTTAGACTCATCGTAAACATTCGAAACGAAAACGGGAAGAGAAGACGCTTCCTTTGCCGCAATAACTGCAGCTTTCGTCTCGTAGCTGTCGTTTAAGGTTTCGAGCATAATAAGGTCTGCGCCGCAGCCCTCAGCCGCTAAAACAACCTTTTTAAAAACCTTTATCGCCTCTTCAAAATCCAAATCACCCAAAGGCTTTAAAAGTCTTCCTGTCGGGCCGATGTCTAGCGCAACAAACTTATCCTTTTCGCCAAACTCCGAAACGGCCTCTTTTGCTATTTTAATGCCCGCTTTAACAATCTCTTCAAAGTTTTCAAACTTTAAAGGATTTGCGCCAAAGGTATTTGTTAAAATGATATCTGCGCCGCTTTTAAGATATTCTTTATGAATATCTTTTATTACATCGGGATTTGTTATATTAAAATTTTCAGGAGCTTCTCCGCTTTTTAAAAAGCTCTTTTGCAAAACGCTTCCCATAGCGCCGTCTAAAAAAACAATTCCTGAGTGAATTTTTTCAATTATGTTCATAACATACATTCCTTTGTTTTATTTAATTCTTGAAAAAGAACAAGTATCTCTTTTTTTGCATATTTCGCAGCCTTCGCTTAAGCAGTTTTCGTTTTTAGAAGAAATTCCGGATACACCGGTAACGGATTTGGACGGAAGCATAAAAAGATTTTCCGTAAGTGCCATTCCGAGAGTTTTTGTAAGATTTAAAGAAGAAAAAATGTCTTTTTGATGCTCTAAGTTAAAATCTCCGTAGCCGGGGCTGAAGCGCGGTCTTATAAACTTGTTTTCTTCAGAAAGCTTTCCTTTAAGCTCAGAAAAAAAGTCATTTAACAAGCTTTCTGTGAAGGCTGTCAAAGCCGCATTTATAAAAACAAGACGGCCCATGTCAAGGCGGTTTTTGGAAATAAGCCTTTCCGTTTTAAAACCGAGCGTTATTGCGAAAATAAACGCCTCCTCGCAGAAACACATATTTTTTGCAAGGCTTTTTGAGCTTACGCAAAAATCGGGGAAGTGCACAGCGTCACTTAAAACTTTTATCGGCACTCTCTTAAGTATAAGCTTTGGCTCAAGCGCTTCTTTTGCCTCTTTTATACAGTCGTCCAGAATAGAAGAAAAATCTTCTTCTGCGCCCGTAGAGTAAGCGTATCTTAAAACCTCTTTTTTATCGATAGATATTTCGTTTTTATCAAAATTTTTATAAATCATAGCTTTAAATAATCTCCGAAAGATTAGCCTGAATACTCTTTGCTACGAAAGGCTTGTTCATAGAATACACATGAATATGTCCTATTCCGTTTGCTAAAAGGTCTATAATCTGCTCCGTTGCATAAGCGATTCCCGCCTGCCTCATAGCATTTTCGTTATCACCGAACTTGTCTAATATAGCACGGAATTTCGCAGGGGTTTTAGTTCCCGAAAGAGAGCAGATGCTTTTCATCTGTTTTGCATGGGTAACGGGCATAATTCCTGCCACAACAGGAACAGTTATTCCTGCCTCGCGGATTTTAAAAAGATAGTTATATAAAATATTATTGTCAAAAAACATCTGTGTAACAAGAAAATCACAGCCACTGTCAACTTTTCTTTTCAGGTTTTCGATATCTTTTTTAACATTTTCAGATTCGGGGTGCATCTCAGGATAGCACGCACCGCCTATGCAGAAATCACCGCACTCTTTTATGTAGCTTATAAGCTCGTTTGCGTGATTAAAATCGCCGTTGGTCTCAGAGGTGCCCTCGGGGAAGTCGCCTCTCAGTGCTAAAATGTTTTCAATTCCAAGGTCAGAAAGCTCCGAAAGAGTTGTTTTTATATCCTCTTTTGAGGTTCCTATGCAGGTAAGGTGCGATAAGGTGGGAACATTGTGCTCACTTAGCATACCTGCAATCTGCTTTGCAAAGCCTTTGTTTGTTCCGCCTGCACCGTATGTAACACTCATATAGTGAGGGGATAGGGCGGCAATTTCAGAAACTGCCTGGCTTATAGAATCAAAATTTTCACTTCTCTTCGGAGGGAAAACCTCAAAAGAAAGCGTCTGCTCTTTTTGCTTGAACAGTTCGTTTATTTTCATTTTTCTCATATCCTTTCATAAAAAAGAAAATATACCTATACATCGTAATTATACAATGATGATATATAAAAATCAAGTGTTCCTCACTGCTTTAAAAGCTAAAAATCAATTTGTCAAAGAAACATATGTCAAAAAAAGAGAAAAAAAGACCTGATTTTGTGTAAAATTAACAAAAAAATCACTCAATCTTGTTAAAAATTTAGGTAGGAATTTATAAAGGAAGTGAAGAATATAGATTTAAAATGTGTGTTTATTATATGAATTTACATACAGAAAACAGAAAATGGGAGGTAAGGTATATGGGAAATTTTACAGCTGATAAATTGCGCAATCTTTGTCTTGCAGGTCACGGCAGAGCAGGAAAGACTACGTTGTGTGAAGCAATGCTTTATCACAGCGGTGCAATAGACAGAATGGGTAATGTGGAAGAAGGAACAACCACAACTGATTACGATATAGAGGAAACAAAACGCCATTTTTCAATTTCCACGGCGGTAGCACCTGTGGAGTGGAAGGGCTGTAAGATTAATATTATAGACACCCCCGGGTATTTTGACTTCGTAGGCGGTGTCAGAGAGGGAATGTGCGGAGCGGATAACGTTACAATTTTAGTCAGCGGTAAGTCCGGTGTCGGCGTTGGAACAGAAAACGCTTTCAGATACGCTGCGCTTAAAAAGATTCCGATAACTATGTTTGTTACAAAGCTTGAAAACGAGCATTCTGATTATAATGGTGTTTTAGAGCAGATGAAGAGCCGTTTCGGAACAGCCATTATTCCTTTTTCGTATCCTATAATTGAGGACGGAAAAACTCTTGGAATGGTTGACATTGTTGAAGAAGTTGCATATATGTATGAAAACTTCAAATGCACAAGTGCACCTGTTCCCGAAAGCTTAAAGGACACTGTGGCATCTGTAAGAGAAGCTCTTTTTGAGCAGATTGCAGAAACTTCAGAGGAGCTTTTGGAAAAATATTTCTCAGGCGAGCCTTTTACAAAGGAAGAAATTGATAAGGGTATTAAGCAGGGTATACACGACAGCGTTATTATTCCTGTGTTTGCAGGTGAGCTTTCGCGTGGAGCAGGTATAGAAACATATCTTAATGCTGTTGTTAAATATATGGAGTCTCCCGTTGAGAGAGAGAATATGACAGCGCACGACAGCAAGGGAGAAGAAATTCCTCTTAAAGCGGAAGATAATGAGCCTTTGTCTGCGGTTGTGTTTAAAACTGTTGCGGACCCGTATGTAGGAAAGCTTTCTATTTTCAGAGTTATGTCTGGCAGGATAAAAAGCGATTCAACAGTATATAACTCAACTAAAATGAAAGATGAAAAAATCGGCAAGCTTTATGTTATAAAGGGCAAAAAGCAGACTGAGGTTTCTGAGGTTTGCGCAGGTGATATCGGCGCGGTTACTAAGCTTTTAGTAACAACCACAGGAGACACACTTTGCGCTCAGGGCAAGGATATCGTTTTGGACGGAATAGACTATCCCAAACCCGTTATAAGCTTTGCTATTCTGCCTCTTGCAAAGGGCGACGAGGAAAAGATAAGCTCAGGTCTTCAGAAGCTAAGAGAAGAAGACCCGACATTTTCAGTTTCAAACAATAAAGAAACTCACCAGATGATTATTTCAGGTCAGGGTGAGCAGCATATTGATATTATAGTAAGCAAGCTTAAAGCAAAATATGGAGTAGATGTTAAGCTTGAAAAGCCGATTATCGCTTACCGCGAAACAATAAGAGGAAAAGCTAAGGTTGAAGGAAAGCACAAAAAGCAGTCCGGCGGTCACGGTCAGTACGGTCACGTTGTTATTGAGTTTGAGCCGTCTGAAACAGATGGTTTGGAGTTTTTGGAAAATGTATTCGGCGGAAGCGTTCCTAAAAACTATTTCCCCGCAGTTGAAAAGGGCTTAAAGGATTGTATGGAGACAGGTGTTCTTGCAGGATATCCTGTTGTAGGACTTAAGGCAACCTTGCTTGACGGCTCATATCATCCTGTGGACTCTTCGGAAATGGCATTTAAGGTTGCGGCATCTATCGCATTTAAAAACGGCTTAGCGCAGGCGCGTCCCGTTCTTTTAGAGCCGGTTGGCTACCTTCAGGTAACAGTTCCCGAGGCTCTTATGGGTGATGTCATAGGCGATATAAACAAGCGCCGAGGAAGAATCTTAGGAATGGGAACAGGCACTGTTGATGCTGAGGTACCTGAGGCAGAAATGTATAAATATGCAACAGATTTAAGGTCTATGACTCAGGGAAGAGGACAGTTCAGCTTTGAATTTATCCGTTATGAAGAGGTTAGCGGTAACGTTGCTGAAAAGGTCATCGCAGATGCTGAAAAGAGAAAGGCAGAATAAAAAATTTTAACGAAAATGCACAACGTTTCTTGGCGTTGTGCATTTTTAACAAAAAAACGTATAAAATTTCATTAAAACAGACTCTATGCAAAAGTTTTTATATGTGTTATAATATATTTCGTTAGATGATTGCGGATGCAATACAAGAAAGGGGAAAATAAAAAATGTCAGATTTAAGTTTAAGAGGTATTTATAAAAGATACCAGGGCGGCGTAGTTGCAGTAAGCGACTTCAACCTTGAAATTGAAGACAAAGAGTTTATAATTTTGGTAGGTCCTTCCGGTTGCGGTAAGTCTACAACACTAAGAATGATTGCCGGTCTTGAGGAAATCAGTGACGGTGAACTTTATATCGATGGAAGACTTGTTAACGAAGTATCTCCCAGAGACAGAGATATTGCGATGGTTTTCCAGAACTATGCTCTATATCCTCATATGACAGTATTTGAGAATATGGCGTTCGGTCTTAAATTAAGAAAGACTCCTAAGGATGAAATCAAGAGACGTGTACAGGAGGCTGCTGAGATTCTTGGTATCGAGCACCTACTAGACAGAAAGCCCAGAGCTCTTTCAGGCGGTCAGAGACAGCGTGTTGCTCTAGGTCGTGCTATCGTTCGTGAGCCTAAGGTATTCTTGATGGATGAGCCTTTGTCAAACCTTGATGCTAAGCTTCGTGTTCAGATGAGAACAGAGATTGGTAAACTACATAACAAGCTTCAGACAACATTTATCTACGTTACACATGACCAGACAGAAGCTATGACAATGGGTAGCCGTATCGTTGTTATGAAAGATGGTATCATTCAGCAGGTTGATTCACCCGCTAACCTATATAACAATCCTTGCAATATGTTCGTTGCAGGCTTTATCGGAAGCCCCCAGATGAACTTTGCAGATGTAAAGGTTGAAAACGAGGGCGAGGGCGAGGTTTGTCTTGTATTGGGAGATTCTAAGATTGTTCTTCCTGCTTCAAGAGCTGCAAACCTTGACAAGCGTTACATTGGCAAAGAAGTTGTAATGGGTATTCGTCCTGAAGACCTTTACGATGATGATGCATTTATTTCTGCTAACCCCGGTTCAACAATTTCTGCTAAGGTAGAAATCACAGAAATGATGGGTGCTGAGACATACTTGTACCTAACAGCTGAGAATAACTCCTTCACAGCAAGAGTTAACCCCAGCTCAACAGCTAAATCAGGCGACATTCTTAAGGTTGCTCTTGATATTAACAAGATTCACCTATTCGATAAGGAAACACAGGTTTCTTTGTTATAATTTAAAAATTAAGGCTGAGCGAAAGCTCAGCCTTTTTTGTTGTTTCGATAAGAATTAAAAAAGCACTTGCAAACGCAAGTGCTTTTTTGGCGTGCCGCAGAAGATTCGAACTCCCGACCTTCTGATCCGTAGTCAGACGCTCTATCCAGCTGAGCTAGCGGCACAAATATTTAATCAACGTATGATATTATAACACAGTAAAAGTTGTTTGTCAAATAATTTTTTTAAAAAAATAAAAAAAGTGTGAAAAAATAGGTATAAATCTATTGAAAAAAAGCTGATTTTATGATACAATTCATAATGAAGATGGATTTATTCTTATAATTGAAGAATATGCGTATATAATATAATAGAAGGAAAGGAGAGATATTATGAGAATTTGTGTATATGGAGCATCAAGCAATGCTATAGATAAAAATTTTATAACTAAGGTTGAAGAGCTTGGTAGAAATCTTGTTACAAGAGGGCACAGCCTTGTTTTCGGAGGCGGAGCTCAGGGGCTTATGGGCGCTGTGGCAAGAGGAGTTTATGAAAAGGGCGGAGAAATTTTAGGAGTTTCGCCCAGATTTTTTGATGCGGACGGTATTTTATTTGAAAACTGCACAGAGCTTGTGTTTACAGATACTATGCGTGAGCGTAAGCAGACAATGGAGGATAATGCGGATGCTTTTATAATAACTCCCGGCGGTATAGGGACGTATGAGGAATTTTTTGAAATTCTTACCTTAAAGCAGCTTGGAAGACACGCTAAGGCGATTGTGATATATAACGTTTCAGGGTATTACGACACAATGCTTAAGATGATGGATGAGACGGTGGAGAAGAAATTCATGAAAGAGACCGCATACGAGCTTTATAAAGTGTTTGATGATGCAGATGAAATGCTTGATTATATCGAAGAATATAGAGGCGAAACAGCGGAGGCAAAATATTTTAAAAATATTTAAGAGGTAGATTATGAAAAAGTTATTTGGAATTATTTTATGTATTTTAGTGGTTGTGTCTTGTCTTGCAGGATGCTCTTTAAACAGGACAAGTGGAGGTTTGACACCGCATGCTGCAAAGAAAAATATTGCAGTTATTACAGCAGGAGAAAGTGATGAGGAGTTTGATAATTTCTGTAATGGTGTTTTAGAAAAGTTTACTTATCATGGCTATAAGGTGGATAAGTTTGCAACAAGAGGCGATATGACTTATCTTGATGACCTTTTTGCCTCTTCTTTAAATGGTGGTTATACAGGAGTTATTTTATATGACTTAAACGATTATGCAGAGGACTTTTATAAAAAAGCTTCTGAGGCGGGAGTCTGGACTGTTATATTCAGCAAGGTTCCTTTTGAAAGCGAAAAACTTCCTGTTGTCTGCTACGACCAGGAGGAGATGGTTTCTCTTTCAGTTGACCAGCTTTTAGAGCTTTATAAGGGAAGTGATGCAGGAAAAAAGACTGTTGCTAAAATATGGTGCTACGGAAAAGACGAAGAGGGCTTTTTAAGAAGTGATGTTTTTTCAAAAAAGATGCAGGAAAACGGAATAAGAGTGGCTTTTGAGGCTTACGAGGAAACGTTGGCAAGCGGACTGTCAAGAAGTACAAAAGCAAAGATTTCAACTCTTCCTGAGGATGGCGAATGTTTTGTCTGGGTAAGTGATGACGATATGGCAAATCTTGTTTCGACTTATCTTAAAAACGAAAGCATTAATAATGCGGTTGTTGTTAGCGTTGGCTTTTCGCAGAAGAACTTAAAAAATATGTTCCTTTCAAAGAATTATTGGCATAGCACAAGTGCAGTAAGCTATAAAAAAGCGGGAGCTGTTTGTGCAGACGTGCTTAACAAATGCTTTGACGGAACTGAGCACGATGTCATTACATATATCCCGAGCGTTGTGCTTGAAACCGAGAGTTTGGAAGACGATTCATCTATTGAGGTGCTTGAAGAGATTTCTGAATAATCTTTTTTAAAATATCAAAAAAGATATTGAAAAAACATAAAAAAAGGTATATACTGTATCGGTGAGAAAATTATTAGGAAATACAGGTGAAAAAAATGGGTAACAAAGTATATATGGATAACGCTGCAACAACTCCTCTTAAAAAAGAGGTTTTGGATGCTATGCTTCCGTATCTTACGGAAAACTACGGAAATGCCTCTTCTATATATCAGACAGGCAGAGAGGCAAAAGCCGCTTTAGACGGTGCAAGAGAAGCTATAAGTAAAACCTTGAATGCATCGCCTAAGGAAATTTATTTTACTGCATCAGGAAGCGAAGCGGATAACTGGGCAATAAAGGGAGCGGCTATGGCAAATAAGGCCCGGGGAAATCATATTATAACCTCGGCAATAGAGCATCATGCTGTTTTGCACACTCTTCAGCATCTTGAGAAAAACGGATTTGAGGTTACTTATCTTCCCGTTGACGAAAACGGGCAAATAAGCTTAAAAGATTTAGAAAACGCCATAAAGGACACAACTATTTTAATAACAATTATGTTTGCCAATAACGAAATAGGAACTATTCAGCCTATAAAGGAGATTGGTGAAATCGCAAAGAAGAACAGGATTTTGTTCCATACAGATGCGGTTCAGGCTTATGGCCATGTTGATATTGATGTTAAAGAGCTTGGTGTTGATATGTTAAGCGTCTCAGCGCATAAGATTTACGGACCTAAGGGCGTTGGAGCTTTGTATATGAGACTTGGCATTAATGTTGAAAACTTTATGCATGGCGGAGCTCAGGAAAGGTCAAAAAGAGCGGGCACGGAAAATGTTGCAGGCATAGTTGGCTTTGCAAAGGCGGCAAGTCTTGCATGCGGTAATATTGAAAAAGACAAAGAGCGTCTTACAAAAATGAGAGACAGGCTTATAAGTGGAATAGAAGAGAAAATTCCATATATAAAATTTAACGGTCACAGAACAGAGAGACTTCCTAATAATGTGAACTTCTCGTTCAGATATATTGAGGGTGAAGCACTTTTATTGATGCTTGACATGAAAGGAATTGCGGCTTCAAGCGGCAGCGCGTGCACATCGGGTTCGTTAGACCCGTCTCATGTGCTTCTTGCAATAGGCCTTCCTCATGAGATAGCTCACGGGTCTTTAAGACTTAGCATAGGTGATTTCACAACTGAAGAAGATATCGATTATGTTCTAGAGACTCTTCCCGGAATTGTTGAAAGATTAAGAGCTATGTCTCCTTTATATGAAGAAGTTGAAAGGGGTATAAAAAATGTATAGTGAAAAAGTTATGGACCATTTTGCAAATCCGAGAAATGTTGGTGAAATCGAAGGCGCCAGCGGTGTTGGTCAGGTAGGAAATGCAAAGTGCGGAGATATAATGAAGATATATCTTGATATAGAAGATGACATTATAAAGGATGTCAAATTTAAAACCTTTGGTTGTGGAGCTGCTGTTGCAACAAGCTCTATGGCAACTGAGCTTGTTAAAGGTAAGACTATTGAAGAAGCTTTAAAGCTTACAAACAAGGCTGTTATGGAGGCTCTTGATGGTTTGCCGCCGGCAAAGGTTCACTGTAGTGTCCTGGCAGAAGAGGCTATTCACGCTGCAATCAAGGATTACTATGAAAAGACAGGAAGAGATACTTCCGAGCTTGAAACAAAGTGCGATGGATGTTGCGGAAGCTGCGACAAGCATCACGAATAAGTAAAATAAAAAAGCACCCGATTGGGTGCTTTTTTTATTTGTTTTAATTTGTGTAGTTATCAAAATAGCCCTGAATAAGAACAACGGGAGTTCCCTTGTCTCCTGAACCGCTTGTAAGGTCACATAGAGAACCGATAAGGTCAGTAAGCTGACGGGGAGTTGTTCCCTGAGAAGCCATATTACCAACAAGGTTGTCTTCCTTTGTTTTTATGCTCTCGGAGATTGCCTTGCGAAGAGCCTCGCCTGATAAATCTTTAAAATCATTATCTGCAAGATACTTTAGCTTAATCTCGTTAGGTGTTCCGATAAGTCCGTCTGTAAATGCGGGGGAAACAACCGGATCTGCAAGCTCCCAGATTTTGCCCTGAGGGTCTTTAAAAGCTCCGTCGCCGTAAACCATAACCTCAACGTGCTTTCCTGTTTCTTTAAAGATAGTTTCCTGTATAGCAAGAACAAGGTCTTTGCACTCTCTGGGGAAAAGCTTTATCTTATCCTCTGTTGATTTGTTAGAACCCAAAAGGCCATATTTTTCATTACAGCCTGAACCGTTTACGGGTGCGGTTAAAATATCATCAAGACCGAAAACAATCTTTGCACCTGCTGCTTTTAAAATTCTCTTTGTTCTTTTTCTTGTGTGAATATCGCAAGTAAGAACACAGTCTGTATAATCCAAAATAGCTTTTGGCTGATTTGCAAATATAATTTCTACCTCAGCGCCCTCTTCGCGAACTATGCCCGCATAGTAGTCAACATAGTCAACACCTGTAAATTCGTGTTTGTTTTCGCCGAAAAGGCTTCTGTATTTTTCCAAAGATAAAACATCTGAATAGGGATTAACATTAGCCTCGTCAATTTTATCCAAACTAACAAGCTCGTTACCAACCTCGTCAGACGGGTAGCTTAGCATAAGAACGATTTTCTTTGCCCCTCTTGCTATTCCTCTTAAGCAAACAGCAAAACGGTTACGGGAAAGTATGGGGAATATAACTCCAACAGTTTCACCGCCGAACTTGTTTTTCACATCGGCTGCGATATCGTCAATCGATGCATAGTTACCCTGAGCACGAGCTACGATAGACTCTGTAAGAGAGATAACGTCTCTGTCACGAAGAGAAAAGCCTTCGCTTTTGGCGGCCTCAAGCACGCTTTCAGAAACTATTTTTACCAAATCGTCGCCTTCTCTTATGATAGGGCAACGGATTCCGCGCGATACTGTGCCGACTCTTCTTTCACCATTTGTCATAAATAACCACTCACTTACTAAATAAGATTTTCCGCAAAAAACGGAATAATTTTTATCACCCAATAATTTTAGCACATTTGAAAGAATTTTTCAATAGTAAATTTAAGATAAATCAGGTTTATTTAAAAAAACTTTCATTAAACACTCAAATTTGAACATAATGCCGCCAAAAATATTGATTTTATAGCTAGTTTGTGATAAAATTAATAAAAATATATCATTTTTTTGGAGTTTGTGTTTTAAAGATGGTCAGAAGTATGGGAATAAAGCTTTATATGATTATTCCTGCGGCGTTTTTTATTGCTGTCGGAGCAATTGTTTTTGGGTATTACTTTAGCGAGTGTGTATTTTTATCCTTTTTGTTAAGTGCTGTATTTCTTATATGTTTTAAATTTTTATTCAGAAGACAAATAGCAGTTCTGGCTATTTGTCTTGTGTGGTTTTTTATCTTTTGTTTTTACAGTATGGATAAAAGCTTCGACAAAGGTGCATTAAAAGAATTTGAGAATAAAGATATCGTTTTGTATTGTGAAATTAAAGGCTTAGAGAGTAAAAGTGAGTATTTAAGTACCTATACAGCAGAAACAGTTGGAATTTTAGAGGATGGAAATGTAATAAATTTAAAGGAAAAATGCGAATTAAGTCTCGATTCAGAAGATGATTTAAATTTTTCTTACGGAGATTTTATAAAAGTTAATGCTAAGGCAAGTGAAATTCCGGGAATAAAAAATTCGGGCGAAACGGATTTTTCTCTTTTGAAAAAGGCAAAAGGAATAACATACAGTCTTGAAGCTGACAAAGTTAAAATGCTTGCGCCGTTTGATAAGATATCGGATTTGGAGGACTTGTCTTATTGTTTAAGAAGTTACATAAAAACCGTATGCTATAATATGTTAAGTGAAAAAAGCGCCGCATTAGTTATGGGAATATTAATAAGCGACAAATCACTTTTAGACGAAGAAACCCGGGAAATTCTTGAAAGTGCGGGAATTATGCATATCTGTGTTGCATCGGGAATGCATGTAAGCTGCATTATGTCAGCTATGGCGTTTCTTTTAGCGGGCATTGGAGTGAAAAGAAAATATTTTCTCGCTCTTGCTCTTCCTGTAATTTTGTTCTATGCTTTTTTAAACGCTTGGTCGGCTCCGATTATAAGAGCGGGGATGGGAGCGGTTTTATTTTGCATTTCTTTTAATGTAAAGCGTGATTATGATCCATTTATCGCTCTTTGCTTTTCAGGACTTACTATTTTATTGTTTTCACCGCTTAAGTTGTTTGATGTTGGATTCTTGCTTTCATTTTCAGCAGTTTTAGCACTTATTTTTCTTAAAAGTGATTTAACAAAACTTTTTTCAAAAGAGAATACGAGGAAAAGAAGAGAAAACAGGATTTTAAAAAGGATGCTTTATTATATTAAAACAACGGCTTTGGCAAGTGCTGCAGTTTCTTTTATTGTGATTCCTGCTTGTGCGTATTATTTTGGATATATAAGCCCTTATTCTATTGTTACAAATTTAATAGTGTCGTGGGTTTTGCCGTATTTGTTCTTTTCGGCATCTGCGATGGTAATTTTGTGGTTTGTTCCGATAATCGGAGAGGTTTTTGCGTTTTTTGCAAATGCCGTCGCTCAGTTTATTTTAAAGGTTTCAGAAATTATATATCGTGTTCCTTTTTCAAAAGTAGAAGCATTTGTTCCGTTTGCGGTTTTCGTAATAATAATTTTTCTGGTTATATTTTTTCATAATGCAAGGAAAAAGAAAGTTATAAATCGTATAGGAAAAGTTTTGTCACTCGCGGTTTTGGGAGTGCTGGTTTCGGGACAAGTGTTTTCTTTTCTTGCCGGAATAAACACAGTAAAGGTGAGATTTGTAAATGTAGGCGAGGGAGACGGATGCATAATAAAGCTTGCAGACGGAACGGGAATTGTTGTGGATGCAGGTGGGAGTGAGTTTTCTTCGGAAGACAGAACTTTTACGCCATATATAAAAAGAATGAATATAAAAAAGATAGGGTATGTGTTTGTGTCGCATTTTGATGCAGACCACGCAAAGAACATTTTATATGTTTTAGATAATTTCAAGGTTTCAAATGTTATCCTGCCCTTAAAAGAGTCTGAAAGTAAATATAAAAACCTTATAGAGAATAAGGCTAAAGAGCAAGGCTCTGATATAGTTTATGTGCGGGCCGGAGATGCATTTTACATAAGAGACAATATTAAAGCAGAATTCTTTTCTCCTGCAAGGGAAGTGTTTCCCACAGAAAACAATGGTTCAATGGTTATGAAGATAGATTTTGACGGGACAAGTATATTGTTCTTAGGTGATATCGGAAAAGAATTGCAGAGCTCTTTGGCTATAACTTACGGAGAAAAATTAAAAAGCGACATTGTGAAAATTTCGCATCACGGAGACTATAATTCATACAGCTCGCTTCTTATGGATTGCGCAAAACCAAAATTTGCAGTTATAAGCTGCGGAGACAATGAAAGATATTCTCATCCTGATGATGAGGTTATAAAAAAGCTCCAGAAAGAAAACATTATTACATATATCACAAAAACAGACAAAGACATAAAGTTTAATATAGATTTTAAAGACTCCATAAGAGAAAAGTACTACGAAAGGAAGTTTTAAAATGGCAAAAGCAGATGATCAGGGTTTAAAAAACTTAAGAGTCGATATAAAAAGCGGAACATTAAAGAATAGCTATCTTATTTTCGGCGATGAAGATTTTTTAAAGCATCATTATATAGAAACCATAAAGAAGATGGTAGTTGAAGAGGATTTAGAAGAATTTAACTTAACTGTTTTTGAGGGAGAAAAGCAGGATTTTGAAGAGATTTCAATGGCACTTAATACTCCGCCGATGATGGCAGAAAAAAAGCTTATTGTTATTAAAGACAGCAGAATTTTTAAGTCTGCAAATGAAGAGCAAAAAGAGTTCTGGGTTAAAGTGTTTGAAAACACTTACGAAGACGTGTGCCTTATATTTGATGAAAGCGTGGTTGACAAGAGGAGTGTTTTGTATAAGGCATTTATAAAGACGGGCGAGAGTGTAGAGTGCGCTTATGTTCAGGGCGTTGAGCTTACAAACTGGGTGGCACGCGGTTGCCGCGGCGCAGGAAAAAGCATAGGCGAAAAGGAAATTAGCTACCTTATTTCGTGTTGTGATGGCGGAATGAACAGCATTAAAAGGGAGCTTGAAAAGCTGTTCTCCTTTTGCGATACTGACAGAATAACTATTGCAGATATCGATAAAATAGTCACCAAAGCTCCTCAGAACAGAGTTTTTGAAATGATAAACGATATGCTTTCAGGAAACGGGAAGAAAGTTTTTGAAAAGTTAGAAGAGCTTAAAACCTTAAAAGAATCTGCCTTTGGTGTTCTTGGTCTTTTGTGTTCTAATTTTGAAAAGATTTTAAGAGTTAAGCTTATGCTTGAAAAAGGAATGCCATACAGAAATGTAGCAGCAGAGCTTAAGATATTCCCAAGACAGATGCAGGTTTATTCTTCTGCAGCAGAGAAGTTTTCAAAGCCCTTTTTAAGAGAGGCTATAACGAAAATTTCTGAGATTGACCTCGATATAAAAAGCGGAAAAACAAAAGACTGGCTTGCGGTTGAAAGATTTCTTGCGTGGTGTGTTAATAAATAATAAAAGCTCAGGTTAAAAACCTGAGCTTTTTTGTTTGAAATCATTATTTGGGCTGCTTGCCTATGTATGCTAAGATACCGCCGTCAACATAAAGAATGTGACCGTTAACGAAATCAGATGCATCTGATGCAAGGAATACTGCAGGACCTGCTAGGTCTTCTGCTTCACCCCAGCGAGCAGCGGGAGTTTTAGAAATTATAAAGCTGTCAAAAGGATGTCTTGAACCATCAGCCTGTCTTTCACGAAGGGGAGCAGTCTGAGGAGTTGCAATATATCCGGGTCCGATACCGTTACACTGAATATTAAACTCACCATACTCAGATGCGATATTTCTTGTAAGCATTTTTAAACCGCCCTTTGCTGCTGCATAAGCAGAAACTGTTTCACGGCCAAGCTCACTCATCATTGAACAAATGTTAATAATCTTACCCTTACCCTTTTTAATCATTGAGGGGATAACAGCCTTTGCCATAATGAAAGGTGCATTAAGGTCAACATCAATAACCTGACGGAACTCTGCTGCTGTCATCTCAACCATAGGAATACGCTTGATGATACCTGCGTTGTTAACCAAAATATCAATCACGCCAACCTCTTTTTCAACCTGAGCGATAAAAGAAGAAACCATTTCTTCGTTTGTAACATCGCAAACATAGCCGTGAGCCTTTATGCCGGCTTCCTCGTAGCTTTTAAGACCCTTGTTAACAAGGTCTTCATTAATGTCGTTAAAAACGATTGTTGCTCCGCACTCAGCATAAGCCTTTGCAATAGCAAAACCGATTCCATAAGATGCTCCTGTTACAAGAGCAATTTTACCTTCTAATGAAAAATTGTTGATATTCATTGTAAAATCCTCCTATAAAATTCAATATGCATACATAATATCATACTTAAGTTCTAAAATCAAGATGTTTTAGAGAAAAAAATTCTACTTTATTACTCCACCGCCAACGACATAGTCGCCCAAATAAAAAACTGCCGACTGACCGGGAGAGATGGCTCTCTGGGGAACGTCAAACACTGCGCGGACAGTGTTTTCGTCTACAGGATAGATAGTTGCATCTGTTTCGGGCTGCTTGTAGCGTGCTTTGATTTTGACACGCATAGGCTCTTTTAAGCTATCTATCATAATCCAGTTTACATCACGGGCATATAGCTCTGAAGAGAAAAGCTCTTCCTGTTTTCCTAATGTAACAGTGTTATCAGAACAAGATTTTCCTACAACAAACCTTGGTTCACCAAAGGTTATACCAAGCCCTTTTCTCTGACCTATTGTATAATTTATAAGCCCCTGATGCTTTCCTAAAACCTCGCCAGAGGAATTTATAAAGTTTCCGGAAAGAGCCTTCTTTTTTGTGTAGCTTTCAATAAATGATACATAATCGCCGCCCGGAACAAAGCATATATCCTGACTGTCGGGCTTTTTTGCATTTATAAGGCCGAGGCTTTCAGAAATATTTCTTATTTCGCTTTTTGCGTATTCGCCTAAAGGGAAAAGGGTTTTTTCAAGCTGGCTCTGAGTTAAGTTATAAAGAAAATATGTCTGGTCCTTTTTTTCATCTTCTGCCTTTTTTAAAAGGTAGCGACCTGTTTTTTCGTCATATTCTTTTTTTACATAATGCCCCGTTGCAATATAATAAAAGCCGTGCTCTTCTGCAATTTCAAGCATTTTTGAAAATTTTATATATTTGTTGCAGTTTACACAGGGGTTTGGAGTTTCGCCATTTTCATAGGAAGATATAAAGCTTTTTATAATCATCTTATCAAAATATTCTTCAAGCGAAAAAGAAAAATGATCTATTTCAAGCTTTTCGCAAACGGCTTTTGCATCTGAAATATCGGTCTCTGAGGCACAGCCTTTATTAAAAAGCTTAAGCGTTACGCCTGAAACTGAAAAGCCCTGATTTATTAAAAGAGCTGCCGCCGCAGAGGAGTCTACTCCGCCGCTCATTCCCACCATAACTTTTTTTTCGTTCATTACTTTTCTCCTTAAGTTTTACTTAAGTTTATTGTATCACAAAGGCTTTATTTTAGCAAGTCAATCTTAAAAATCGGGTGGACAATTAAGGAATATTATGGTACAATAAGCTAGGAATTTATTTTGTGTAAAATTGCATTAAGAAAGTGAACTTGATATGAAAAAGACAATGAAAAAGGCATTTATGGATACGATTCCCGTGTTGACGGGTTATCTTGTGCTGGGTTTTGGCTTCGGGATTATTTTAAAATCAGGCGGATACGGAATATTGCACGCATTTATAATGAGCTTTTTTATATATGCGGGCTCTATGCAGTATGTTGCAGTCGGTCTTCTTAGCGGAGGCGCTTCTTTAATTACTGTGGCTCTTACTACGCTTATGGTTAATGCAAGGCATTTGTTTTACGGCATTTCTATGCTTGAAAAGTATAAAGATACAGGAAAAATAAAACCGTATCTGATATTTGCTTTAACTGATGAAACATATTCTCTTGTATGTAATGACAGTTTGGATGTTACAGAAGAAAACAGAAAGCATTATTATTTTTTAGTGACGCTTTTTAACCATCTTTACTGGGTTTTGGGCACTGTTTTCGGTGCGGTTGTCGGCTCGCTTATCCGTTTTAACAGCGAGGGTATTGAGTTTGCGCTGACGGCACTTTTTATTACCGTATTTATTGAACAATGGCTGACAAGCAGAAAGCACGCTCCTGCAATTACCGGAGTTATTGTATCTGCAATCTGTCTTGCGCTGTTTGGCCCGGATAAATTTCTTATTCCTGCAATGCTTGTAATTACTCTTGCGCTTTGCATTTACAGGGAGGGTAAAGAAAATGACTGATTTTAATACCTGGGTAATTATTTTTGTGATAGCGCTTGTTACGGCTCTTCTGCGCTTTTTGCCGTTTGTTGTGTTTGGCAACAGCGGAAAAACGCCTCCCATTATAAATAAGCTTGGCAGAATACTTCCTTATGCGGTTATGGGAATGCTTGTTGTTTACTGCCTTAAAAACACCACTTTTTCTGATATGTCCGGTTTTTTGCCACAGCTTATTTCGGGACTTGTGGTTGGGGCACTTTATGTATGGAAGAGGAACACTCTTATCAGTATCATCTGCGGAACGCTTTGCTATATGGTTTTGATACAGATGGTGTTTTGAGATGAGAGAAATAAGGTGAAAGTATTATGGAAAACGATATTAAAAAAAACAGAATAAAAAAGTTAAAAGCACTCTGTTCAAATATAGGTTTGGGTTTTTTTGCTTATGAGGGAGTTTCACATTTAATGTACACTCTTGTAAGTATCATAATTTCCTTTGTGTTTGTGCTTTTTAACAAAGACAGTGCCGTTGTTTTAAAAAGCGAGTGGTTTTCGTGGGTATCAATGATAGTTTTAGACTATGGATTTGGTCTTATCATTATGGCGGCGATTCTTAAAAGAACAAATAAAAGCCGTGTTATATATCCTAAAAGAAGTTTGCATAAAAAAAGCTATATTGCGCTTGGGCTTGTTTGTATGGCAGTAATGTATTTAGGCTCTTTTGTAAGCAGTGGCTTAAGCGGCATTATAGAAAGGCTTTTCGGGGTTGTTCCTAATGACACTACTTCATTTGTAAAAGATATGAACATTGTATGGATGATAGTTATGGTTGTTATATTAGGCCCCATTGTTGAAGAAATAATGTTTAGAAAGTTTATTATAGACCGCCTGCGCTCATACGGGGAGCTGTTTTCAATTATAGCATCGTCTCTTTTGTTTGCGCTTTTGCACGGCAACATCTATCAGGTGTTTTATGCATTTGGCTTTGGTGCAGTTTTAGGACTTGTTTATGTTAAGACAAACAATATTAAGGTAACGATAGCGTATCATATGATTTTTAACTTTTTAGGAAGCGTTGTACCTGTTGGCTTGATGAGATTTGGCGAAGCTAACGAACAGGCAGGTCTTGTTGTTGCGGCGCTTTACTCTCTTTTAGTGATTTTTGCTATTGTTTCGGGAGTGTTTTTGTGCATAACATACTTAAAAAAGGTTAAGCTTAAAAAGTCAGAGTGTGATATTCTTACAGGGGGAGATAAGGCGTGTGCCTTCTCGTTTAATCCCGGTATGATTTTGGCATTTTTCATGATAGCATACAAGTTTGTGGCGTTTTTTTAAAGCAAAATACAAAAAAATAAAAAAATATGCAAAAAAAGCTTGATTTTGTTATTATATTGTGATATTATATTATGGCGTGAAAAATACACACATTTTACCAGGCGAGTGAGGGTGCCCAAGTGGTCTTATGAGCCGATAAAGTAAAATGGAGGTATAATGCAGCCTGTGCGGTTTGCCGCTGCAGAGGCAAATTTATAATTAAAACCGGAGGTAATGTAAAATGGCAAACGTAATTTCTATGAAACAGCTTCTTGAGGCAGGTGTTCATTTCGGACATCAGACAAGACGCTGGAACCCCAAAATGGCAGAGTACATCTTTACTGAGAGAAACGGTATTTATATTATCGATCTTCAGAAGACAGTAAAGAAAGTTGAAGAAGCGTACAACTTCATCCGTGAGGTTGCTGCAAACGGCGACGATGTGCTTTTCGTTGGCACAAAGAAGCAGGCGCAGGATTCCATCAAGGAAGAGGCTGAGAGAGTTGGCATGTATTTTGTTAACGCTAGATGGCTTGGCGGTATGCTTACAAACTTCAAGACAATCAAAAAGCGTATTGAAAGACTAGAGCAGCTTAACAAGATGCAGGAGAATGGCACATTTGACCTTCTTCCCAAGAAAGAAGTAAGTAAGCTACTAGGCGAAATGGAAAAGCTTGAGAAGTACCTTGGCGGTATCAAGGATATGAAGAAGCTTCCCGGCGCTTTGTTCGTAGTAGACCCCAAAAAGGAAAAGATTGCTATTGCAGAAGCTAAGAAGCTTGGTATTCCTGTTGTTGCAATCGTTGACACAAACTGTGATCCTGAAGAGGTTGACTATGTAATTCCCGGTAACGACGATGCTATCAGAGCCGTTAAGCTTATTGCTGGCGCTATGGCTAACGCTATTATCGAAGGCAGACAGGGCGAGCAGTTTGAAGCAGCAGCTGAAGAAGAAGCTGCAGAGGCTGACGCTGAGTAATTAAAAAAATTGTGCGGTCTTTTGTAAGTCTTTTGCGAAAAGACGCAAAATGGCCGCTTATTTTTTATATGATACTTATACCAAGAAAGGATGTTATATAAATGTTTACAGCAAAAGACGTAAAAGATTTAAGAGAAAAAACCGGTTGCGGTATGATGGATTGTAAGAAAGCTTTAACAGAGACAAACGGTGATATGGAAGCTGCTATGGACTTTTTAAGAGAAAAGGGTCTAGCTGCAGCAACTAAAAAGGCAGGCAGAATTGCAGCTGAGGGTATCGTTTCTTCTTATGTTTCTGATGACCACAAGGTTGGTGCTATTATAGAGGTTAACTCTGAGACAGACTTCGTTGCAAAGAATGCAGAGTTTAAGACTTTCGTTGCGGACTTGGCTAAGCTTGTTGCAGACTCAAATCCCGCTGATGTTGATGCACTTATGGGTCTTAAGTATCCTGAGAGCGAGATGACAGTTGAAGAAATGCTTCGTGAGAAGATTCTTACAATCGGCGAGAACATGAAGATCAGAAGATTTGCTAGATATGAAGGCACAGTTGTTTGCTACATTCACGGCGAAGGCAGAATCGGTGTTATGGTTAACATCGAGGGCGCTGATTTCGATGCAGCAAAAGACGCTGCTATGCAGATTGCAGCTATCAATCCTCTTTACCTTTCAAAAGATGTTGTTCCTGCAGAGGACGTTGAAAAGGAAAAAGGCTTTATTATCGCTCAGATTAAGGAAGATCCCAAGAACGCTTCCAAGCCCGACAATATCATCGAGAAGATGGTTGGCGGTAAGATTTCAAAGTTCTTTGAGCAGAACTGCTTACTTCAGCAGGCATTCGTTAAAGACGACAGCATGAGCGTTGAAAGCTATCTATCTTCCAAGGGCGTTAAGCTTAATAGCTTCGTTCGTTTTGAAAAGGGCGAGGGCCTTGAGAAGAAAGAAGAAAACTTCGCTGATGAAGTTGCAAGCATGATTAAATAATCATTGTAAATAATTCGGAAATATTTTTGTTTCCTTTGTATTTACACTAAAAGAGGGAACACGGTTTGTGTTCCCTTTTTTGAAAAACTGATAAAAGAGAGGCGGAAACGGGTATGAATGCAAAGTACAAAAGAGTTTTACTTAAATTGAGCGGCGAGGCACTTGCGGGCGAAAAGAAAACAGGCCTTTGTGACAGTGTGCTTGAAGAAATCGCTCTTGAAATAAAAAAATGCGCAGAGATGGGAATTCAGATTGCCATTGTTGTAGGCGGCGGAAACTTCTGGCGTGGCAGAACAAGCGAAAAGATGGACAGGTCAAGAGCGGACCATATGGGTATGCTGGCAACTGTTATTAACTCTTTGGGAATTGCAGACGCCTTGGAAAATGTCGGACTTGAGGCTGTTGTGCAGACAAGCGTTGATATGGGCCCGATAGCTGAGGGCTTTGTTAAAAACAAGGCAGTTCGTTATCTTGAAGAGGGCAAAATAGTTATCTTCGGCGGAGGAACAGGAAATCCTTTCTTCTCAACAGATACAACAGCGGCGCTTCGTGCGGCTGAGATAGATGCAGATGTTATTCTTCTTGCTAAAAAGGTTGACGGAGTTTATGATTCAGACCCGAATCTTAATCCCGATGCAGTTAAGTTTGACGCTTTAAGCTATATGGAGGTTTTAAACAGAGGCTTAGGCGTTATGGATACTACCGCAACTTCTCTTTGCATGGATAACGACATACTTATTCACGTTTTCGGCCTTGATGAGCCTAAAAATATTGTTAAGGCGGCTTGCGGTGAAAAGATAGGAACAATCGTAAGCAAATAATAAAAATTCATTTAAAATCAGCTTTCTTTATCGGGAAGCTGATTTTTTTGTAAAAAAAATAAAAAAATTTAAAAAAAGTAGTGCAAAATTTTAAGATATATGGTAAAATATATTTGTAAATATTTTTTAGCATAAGGAGGATTTATTATGGCAGGCAATTATCCTGAAATTTCAAACAAAATGGACAAAACAATAAATGTATACAGTGAGGAGCTTAAGACAATTCGTGCAGGTCGTGCAAACCCTGCGATACTTGATAAAGTAACAGTTGATTATTACGGAACACCAACACCTATTCCGCAGGTTGGTTCAGTGTCTGTTCCGGAGCCCAGAACTCTTCTTATTCAGCCTTGGGACAAGAGTATTTTAAAGGACATTGAAAAGGCAATTCAGAAAGCTGAGCTTGGAATTAATCCTAATAACGACGGAAATTCAATCCGCCTTTCTTTCCCGCCTCTTACTGAGGAGAGAAGAAAAGAGCTTGTTCGCGACATTAAGAAGATGGGCGAGGATTCAAAGGTTGCAATCCGCTCTATAAGACGTGACAGCTTGGATTCATATAAAAATGCAAAGAAGAACGGCGAGATTACTGAAGATGATTTAAAGGGTATTGAAAAGGATATTCAGACGCTTACAGATAAGTACATTAAAGAAATAGATGATATGACAGAGAAGAAAGAAAAGGAAATTATGTCTGTTTAAGTCAAAAAAGGTCGGGCGGGGTAGTAAACCCGCCCGCCTTGTAGTATTAAAAAGTGCGGAGGTTTTTAAGTGAGGCTTTTTAAGAAAAGAAAAAAAGAACCGATTAAAAAAGAACTTTTGCCAAAGCATGTTGCCATTATTATGGACGGAAACGGCAGATGGGCAAAAAAGCACGGAGTTCCGAGAAAGATGGGGCATAAGGCGGGCGCTGATGCGCTTAGAAATGTGAGCCGTTTTGCAGGCAGAATGGGAATAGAATATATTACTGTGTATGCATTTTCAACAGAGAACTGGAAAAGAAGCAGCCAGGAGGTAAAAGACCTCATGGAGCTTTTGCTAAATTATCTAAAAAATGCTGAAAAGGAGCTTGCGGGAGACGAGGTAAGAATAAGGGTCATAGGAGATAAATCCAAGTTTTCAGATGAGCTTCAAAAAGAAATGGCAAGAGTTGAAAAGGTTACGGAAAATAACAAAGCGTGTACGGTAAATATTGCATTAAATTACGGTAGCCGCGATGAGATTGTGGGCGCTGTAAAGAAAATCGCCGAAAAGGTTAAAAACGGCGAGGTCGATATAGAAAATATAGATGATAAGCTGGTGTCTGATAATTTATATACATACTATATGCCTGACCCTGATTTAGTGATAAGAAGCAGCGGCGAAGAAAGGCTTAGTAATTTTTTAATGTGGCAATCGGCATACAGCGAGCTTTATTTTACAGATACCTTATGGCCTGATTTTGATGAAGATGAGTTTACGAAAGCAATAGAGGCGTATATATCAAGAAACAGGCGTTTTGGTGGAAGATAGGAGGCAAATTATGCTAAAAAACACACTTATAAGAACTGCCTCGGCGGCGGTTGCACTTGTAATTCTTGTTTTTGTTTTACTTGCGGATATTCCTATGTTCAGAATTATTGTAACACTTTTGTCGCTTGCTATGGTGGGAGAGGTAGTATATGCTTTTGGCGGCGGTATATGGGGAATATTTGCAGGTGTAATATCGGCAGAAATTTTGTATATAGCTATGCTTGAAAAAAGCTTTGAAGGCTTGATGGGAGCGGTGTTTTTATGCATGGCTCTGTTTGCGGTTTTTACGCTTATAAACCATAAAAGACTTGATTTTAAGCATATGGCGGCTATGTGCTTTGCGACTTTATATATCACCTTTTCAATGAATCATGTGATTTTATTAAGAGAGATACAGGGAGCAGGCCTTAACTATTTGTTTGTTGCCTTTATAAGTGCATGGGTTAGTGACACAGGAGCATATTTTGCAGGCTGTCTTTTAGGAAAGCACAAGCTTATCCCTGATATCAGCCCGAAGAAAACAGTTGAGGGTGCGATAGGCGGAATTTTATCTGCTGCTTTGGGCGGCGTTGTTTTAGGCCTTGTTTTAAAGTTTGGTTTTAAGACAAATAGTAACATATTAATGTTGGCAATAGTTTGTGGTCTTGGCTCTGTTTTCGGGCAGATGGGAGACCTTATTGCATCTATGATGAAAAGAAAGTTTGGCATAAAGGATTTCGGAAATATTATGCCGGGTCACGGCGGCCTTGCAGACAGGTTTGACAGCGTTTTGCTTGTGGCACCTTATGTTTACTATGCAATAATTCTTCTGTCTGGATTTGGTATTACGTTAATTTGAAAGGCGGAAAACAGATGAAAAATATTTGTGTTTTAGGTTCAACGGGTTCTATTGGAACTCAGACTCTTGATATTGCAGATAAAAGCCCCGATATAAATGTGTTGGGGCTTTCAACACATAAAAATGCAAAGCTTCTTGAAGAGCAGGCAAGAAAATTTAAGCCAAAGGCTGTTTGTGCGGCGGATGAAAATGCCGCAAAGGATTTAAAGCTTGCTTTAAAAGATACCGATATAAAGGTTTTGTCGGGCAAAGAGGGAATGTGTGAGATAGCCACAATTAACGAGGCGGAGTGCGTTGTTACTGCCGTTATGGGAATTGCAGGGCTTGCGCCAACGGAGGCGGCTATTAAAGAGAAGAAAAACATAGCTCTTGCAAACAAGGAAACTCTTGTTGCCGCAGGTGAGTTTATAGTAAATCTCGCAAAAGAGAACAACATTAAGATTTTGCCTGTTGACAGCGAGCACAGTGCAGTTTTTCAGTCGCTTCAGGGAAATCCCAAAAAAGAACAGATAAAAAGCATTATTTTAACTGCATCGGGCGGACCGTTCAGAAGAAAAAAGAGAGAAGAGCTTGAAAATGTGACGGTTGAGGAAGCTCTTCGCCACCCAAACTGGAGCATGGGCAAAAAAATTACCATCGACTCTGCTACTTTAGTAAATAAGGGGCTTGAAATTATTGAGGCGCGCTGGCTTTTTGATGTTAAATCAGAAGAGATTGAGGTTGTTATTCATCCCGAAAGCATTGTTCATTCTATGGTAAGATTTAATGACGGCGCAATTATTGCCCAGCTTGGTCTGCCTGATATGAGAGTGCCGATAGCATACGCTATAAATTATCCTGACCGCGAAAGCTATGTTTATGAAAAGCTTGACTTTTCAAAATGCTCATCACTTACATTTTACGAGCCAGATACAGAGACTTTCAAGGCTCTTAAACTGGCAA
>CALAUK010000161.1 GCA_937892135.1 uncultured Clostridia bacterium
TCAAACAGTATAACACAAAAAAAATAAAAATTCAATAGAAAACAAGGGCAAAAAATTTTTTATCTTTTTTAAAACATTTGTTTGCTTTTTTGGAAAAGATGTGTTATAATTGACATATACGGATATTTGCGATGCAAAAATCCTGCGAGTTTTTCAACTCGCTTGCGGCCTTTAAGACCGCATATGCCATTTGACGACGTCGCAAAAAAGTCCTTGCGAGCAAGCATTTTTGCTCCTTGTAGAATGATGTCTAACACTATGATAAAAAGAAAATAGGTTAAAAAATAAAAGTTAGGAGAGATTTTATGGCAAGAACATCTGATAAAGGCCCTAAAATATTGATGTTTATTGATGAGCAGACTAAGAAAAACGGATATCCTCCGTCAGTAAGAGAGATAGGAGAGGCTGTTGGATTAAGTTCTACTTCAAGTGTTCACGCTCAGCTTGCAGCTTTAAGTAATGCAGGATATCTTGATAAGCATGACGCTAAAACAAGAGCGTTAAAGCTTACAGATAAGTTTTATGAAGAATACAATGTTTCAAAAACTAACGATTTAAGTGATGATTCTTTTGATAAGTTCTATGCAAATGTCCAGAGCGAATATCTTGAAGTGCCCGTTTTGGGAAGAGTTGCTGCGGGTCAGCCCATTTTAGCTGTTGAAGATGCAACAGACGTTTTGCCTCTTCCTATGAGCTTTGCAAAAAACAAGGACTTGTTCGTGCTTACGGTGAGCGGTGAGTCTATGATTGAGGCTGCGATACTTGACGGTGATATGGTTATTGTGCAAAAGCAGAGAACTGCAAATGACGGAGATATCGTTGTCGCTTTGGTTGAAGACTCTGCAACTGTAAAAACTTTTTACAGAGAAAACGGCCGTTTCAGGCTTCAGCCTGAAAATTCAAGCATGGAGCCTATAATTGTTGATGAGGTTAAAATCTTAGGCAAGGTTGTAGGTCTTTTCAGAACAAGAATGTAACAGGAGGAAGAAAAAATGAAAAAAGTTATCAGTTCTGTTTTGGCTATTATGATGCTTGTGTCGGCTTTGTGTCCTTTGTGTTTTGCAGAGGGTACAGAGGGCAAGGTAAGATTTTATTCATACGATATAAATGCATCCTCGGAAGAAGATTTTATTTTAGAGATTTTTGTTGAAAACAATCCCGGAATATGCTCATATATGATTTCTCTTGAGTATGACAAAGCTTTGCTTAACGTAGAACCGGATGACGGAAGCGAAAGAGCGGTATGGGGAACGAGCGTAATTAACGGAATGGGTATGTATAATGATACATACAAGGAAAATGCCGTATCGGTAGTTGTTGCAAATGCTGAAAACTGTTTTGAAGACGGCGAGGTTTTAAGCTTCAGGTTTACTGTTAATGAAATTTTGGAAAAAGCGGACACAAAGGTTAAGGTTATTTTAGAAAGTGTATCTCATTTTGATGATAATGAGGGAACTTTTGAAGCGTATGATATGTTTGAGGCTAAATACCAGGAGCCTGTTTCATACGATGTTAACATAAGAATTAATGACGAGATTAATGTAGATTCTGTTTCTTATATTGATTTGGATTATGAAACAGAAAAGGAATTTAAAGAAAGATACGAAAATCAGCTTGAAAATAATGAACAGGTAAATCCTACTCCCAAACCCATATACAGACCTGAAGGTGGCGGTGGAAGTACTGTGACAAAAAAGCCTCAGATAAAGAAAAACGCTGATATTTCATCATATATGGCACCTGAAAGCGAAAACAAATTCGCGCCCGACAGATATGCTACAAGATATGAGGTTGTAGGTGCTCTTTCAAAAGTTTTTACGGTTGAAAACGCTACTCAAAAAGATGATTTTTCTGACGTTGATGAAGAGTATAAAAAAGCTGTAAATGAGTTTTCGCAGGTTGGAGTTATAACAGGCTATGAAGATAAAACATTTAAAGGCGAAAACAGTATTACAAGGGCTGAGGTTGTTAAGCTTTTAGCTACCGCATTTGATATAAAGAGCACTTCAATAAAAGAAACAGAGCTTCTGGATGTTTCAGGTCACTGGGCAGAAGAATACATTCTTGCATTTATTGAAAATGGATATATTTTAGGATATCCCGACAATACTTTTAAACCCGACAGTAATATAACAAGAGCCGAGGTTGTTGCAATTTTAAACCGTATCCTTAATATAAAAGAAAAAACAGATATTTTACCTGTTTTTGAGGATTTAAGCGCAGACCATTGGGCGTATAATATTGTAATGTCTACATTTTAAAAGAAAGTAAAAAAGGCTTTCGTGTTTTAAACACGGAAGCCTTTTTTGTATATTTTCTTTCTGACAAGGGAAAATATAAGTAAAAATAACGGCAGGAGGGAAAGTTTTGAAAAAAGGTTTTTCGATGGCGCAAATGCTGTTTTTTGTTTCGGTGTGTACGGGATTGGGAGGCTTTTTTATTGCAAATTACTGCACAGAAAAGGCGAGTACAACAGCATGGCTTTCTGTTGTTTTGGGAATTTTGATTTGCTTTTTATTTGTAAGAGCAATAATAAAAAACGGTGGTTTTGAAAGGATATGTGAGTTTCGGTCAGCAAGGCTTTCGTTTTTTATTTCAAACTTTATTTTATCCGTTGTTCTTTTAAGTTATTTTTCAAACATAATAAAAGAGTGGATTTTGCAGGACACGAAAAAAATATTAATTATTTCGGGTCTTTCTCTTGTTTGTGGAATAGCGCTTTTTAAAAAAGAACGCGCGCTTTTATATTCTGTCTCTTTTGTGGGACTTTTTTTGTTGGTGTTCTCGCTTTTGACCAGAGGGCTTATTGTATTTGGCGGTGAAACGGAGAAGATTTTCCCTCTTTTTGAAAAGGAGAATTTAAACTTAAACTTTATTTTATCTTCTCTTGCGGTATTTGGCGTTTTTTCGTCTGCAAGCATTATTACGGCATCAAATGAAAAGAATATTTCCTTAAAAACCTGGGGGACAGCCTCTTTTCTGTGCGGGATAATTTTTGTTTTGATTATTCTTTCGTGTGTGGTAATTTTAGGTGCTGAGCAAACCGCAGAATCTTACGACGCTATGGTTATTGCTATGCGGGAAAGTGAGCTTTTGGGAAGGGGGGATATTTTATATTTTACGGTATGGATGTTTTTGATAGCGGCTTCTATAACTTCGGTAACGGTTGCCGCAAGAAATATGATTTTCATAAAGAAGAGGGGAGTGGTAAATCTTCTTATCACGCTGGCGGTGTTTTTGATTTCGATATTTGTAAGCTATGCCAAAAATCTTACAATGTATCTTGTATATACTCAAATGGTAGTCTCGGGAGGGGCGCTTGTCCTTTCAGCGATAATATCGATTAAAAAAGGAGGCAGAAATGAGGGTTAAATCATATTTAATCGGGTTTATCATATTATGCGTTATACTTCTTAGCGGCTGCAGCAGAATGCAGCTTGAAAATATGAATATACTGACAACCTATTTTGTTAAAAAAGAAGAAAGCGATATTGTACTTGGCGGAGGGGTTTCTAATGTGAGAACCCTTTCCGATTCTATGGCAGATAAGCCTGTAAGCCTTATATACGGAAAAGGGGAGAATCTTTCTGAAGCTGAAGAAAAACTTGAAAAAAGCGCAGACCACCCTTTGTTTTTTGGAGGCATAAGGGCTGTTGTGATAGATGAGAGATATGCAAAAGACGGAATATTTGAGTTCGTGAGGGGGCTTGAAAAGGATTACAAGTTAAGAAGTGAAAGCATGGTATTTGTAACTGAAGGAGACCCCGAAAAAATAATCACACATAAGGCGATAAATGATTTTACGGGCGGTTTTGCGGCTGAAAGCCTTTTGAAGGCTTTAAACGATGAGGGAAAAATAAGCTATGTTACGCTTTCGGATTTGTTTGAAATGATGGCGGTTAAAAAGGCGGGGATAGCGATTTCGGTGGTTGACACGAATGACGATATATTAAGCTTCGGGGGTTATGCACTGTTTAATAAAGACGGGAAAATGATTGACCTTGCTGACAATGAGGTTTCAGAGGGCATAACATTATTTTTAAATGATGTGGCAGAAACGGAGTTTTACAAAGACGGATACAAGCATGAAATTAAAAAGATAAATCAGAAATTAAGTGTAAAAAAAGAAAATGGGAAAACTCTGCTTTATGTCAAAATGGAATTTGACTCAGGAAGTGCAGATGAGAAAATTAAAAGGTTTGCAGAAGAGAAAATTACAAACGCTATTAAAAAAGCATTTAAAAAGGCGCAGGATGAAAATTGTGATTTTTTAAATCTGTACAGAATTTATCAGAAAAAATATCGTTATGAATTTGAAAAAAGTGGCTATGGGGGTCTTCTTAAAGACTGGGAGATAAAAACCCAAATTACAGTAAAATGAGGTGATACCTTGCAAGATGTTAAGAAAAAGGCCGAAGAGTTATCTTCGCGCTGTAATCTTGTTTTAAGAAAAATAGAAACTGAAAAAAATTCTGCATATATACTTTATGTCAAGCAGCTTTCCGATGTTGAGCTTATGACACATAATGTAATAATACCGCTGACTGAGGAGTTTAGAAAAGAAAGCGAAGAAGAATACACTGCGGAAAAGATAGCATATTCTGTGGTTTGCTCTGAGGATTTGAAAATCATAGATTCCGAGGAAACGATTTTAGATGAGGTTTTAAACGGAATGACGGCTCTTCTTATGGAGGGACTTTCTCCTATAATAATAAATCTTAAAAAGGTTGTAAGCACATCGCCGTCTGAGGCAGATATAAACTATTCAATCCTTGGTGCAAAGGATTCGTTTACAGAAAATATGGAAACAAATCTGTCTCTTCTTCGTTACAGGATAAAAGATAAAAACTTAAAGCTTGATAATATAAGTATAGGAAGAAGAACAAAAACGGGCGTGCTTGTGGCATATATTTCTGATATTGCAGATGAAAAATATGTTAAGCTTATAAAAGAGAGGCTTGAAAAAATAGATATTGACGGGATTAACGAGGCGGGAAAGCTTTTGTGGTTTTTAAATGATAAGCCGTATTCAGTTTTTCCGCAGGCGGGAATGGAGCAACGCTCAGATAATGCATGTGCTGCGATGCTTGAGGGAAAGATTGTTGTTTTGTGCGAGGGAAGCTCGGTGGCCCTTGTTTTGCCAAAGGTTTTTTCGGAGTTTGTGTTTTCGGCTGATGAGGAAAATGAAAATATATACTTTGCGCTCTTTTCAAGGCTTGTAAGGATAATTTCCATAATAATATCTCTTTTTATAACTCCGTTTTATATGGCGGTTATGATACATCACGGAGAGGCTATAAACACCGCTTATGCGATGGTTTTAGCATCGGGAAGAGCGGGGGTTGTTTTTGATGTTGTCACAGAGGCGTTTTTGATGGAGGCATTTGTTGAAATTCTTCGTGAAGCACTTATCCGTGCGCCTAAAAGCATAGGCTCGTCAATCGGTATAGTAGGAGGTATTGTGGTAGGTTCGGCAATAGTTGAAGCAAAGATTTTTTCGCCGGTTATTTTAATTATTGTTTCTTTGTCTCTTTTATCAAGTTTTGTTATGCCTGATATTTCTATGTCGAATGCATTTCGCATAATAAAAATAATATTTATGATTTGCGCGTGGATTTTTGGGATTCCGGGACTTTGCTTAGGTGCATTTGTTATGATTATGTCTGTGATAAATGATACAAGCCTTAAAACTCCGTATCTTGCTCCTTTTGCGCCTTTTAATTTAAAGGACAGCATAAAAAATATATACACCAACAAAAGGCTCGCTCTTTTAAGATTTTCTTTTCTTAACACGAAAGCCAAAATCAAAAGAAAAAAATAATCCGCTTTTTTATAGCGGATTATTTTCTACTTTTTTATTAAAGTTGCATCCTCGGATTTTAAGATTTCCTTAACAGAGTTTTTAGAAGAAATTGGTGTTTTAATATAAAGCCCAAGAGAAAAACTGTCATACGGAAAATCTGTTTTTCCTCTTGTGGGAGAGGAAAGTGAGTTTTTTTCGGTTATAAGAAAATCTGCATAGCAAAAAGGAGAAAATCCTATTTGCGAGTCGAAAGAAGAGTCTGATGAATTTTCCAGTGCGTTTTTCTGAGAGAGCATTCCTGACGGGCTTCCTATTATATCGGCATCTTTAAAAAGAATACCATCGTCTGTTATAGATAAATCTGAGTCAAACATACTTATTTTTATATCTTTGTCGTAATCGGTAATTTTTTTTATTGCTCTCTCGGCGGAATCTTCTGATTTGAAAATTGCATATATATCTGACATTTGAAAAAATCCTTTCTTATTTATATATAATTATATTTTGCGAAAGAAAGGAAATTAAACGAAGAGGTTTATGGTAAAAAAGTTAAAAAAACTTTTTTATATTCTGAAGATAATCGAAAATCTTAAAACGATAAACTGTTGTGATTTGCTCTTCGTTTGAGGATATTATATAATAGCTTTCTTTTGAGAGGTTTTGCTTTAAATATTGTTCTGATGTCTGGGTTAGTTTTACTGAATTATCAGTAAAGCACATGGGAGGGAACATAACGCACCACCAGTTTTCGCCCTCGGCTTTGCCTAAGTCGATGCAAAGGGCGTTATAGTTTCCGGCAGGAAGAGTTACATTTTCGTAGCTTTTTGTCGGGAAGCTTTTTTTATCTAAGTATACTGTCGCAGAGTATGGAAGATTATTTTCCTTTAAATATTCATTTACAGCGTTTTTAAGCTCAAAAATATTTTTTTCAATGATAAAAACGCTTTCTTCCACGCTTTTTGCATCTTTAAGCTTTGGCGACAGGAAGCTTACCGCTTTGTTTCTTACTTTAAGCTTTATAGCCTGGTCAAAGTCCGTGTCGCTGTTTGCTTTAACATGAAAGCGTATTACAGAGCGGGAGATATCTTTTTGTACGCACGAAGCAAAAGATAAAACCGAAACAGAAAAAGACAATAATATTAATATTAGCATAAAAACCTTTTTCATAATACAAAAACACCTTTCTTTATGTAAAATTTACTTCACGCAAAAGATTATTCGCCCATTTTTTGTTAGTTATACAAAAAAATGAAGAAAAATATAAAAAAAGTCTTGACTTGAATAAATAAATATGTTATATTAGTAGTGCTTTGAAGTGAAGTCTTTTTTTTTGTGTGCAAAAAAATATTGGTGCATACGGGAAAAAGATTATAACTGATAATACAAACGGAGGTGTCATTATAAATGAGAACAAAAATTACATTGGCTTGCTCAGAGTGTAAGCAGAGAAACTACGATACAATGAAGGACAAGAAAAACACTCCTGACAGACTAGAGCTTAACAAGTACTGCAGATTCTGCAGAAAGCACACTTTGCATAAGGAAACAAAGTAATTTGTATTCTTTTAAGGAGGACAAAGATTATGAGTGAGAATGCTAAAAAAGTTGGATTTTTTGGCAAGATTGTCAGATATTTTAAAGAAGTAAAAGGCGAGACAAAGAAAGTTATCTGGCCTACATGGAAGCAGACTGTTAACAATACTATGATAGTTATTGCTTGTATTATTATTGTTGCTGTTTTCTTAGGCATTGTTGATATTATTTTCGGCAGTGTTATAAGAGGTTCAATTCTTGGAAATATTGGTCAGGCATTTAAAGATGTGCTTGGATTAAAGTAATTTTGAAAAGGAGTTAATACCATGGCAGAAGCAAAATGGTATGTAGTCCATACCTATTCCGGTTACGAGAACAAGGTAAAGACCAATATTGAAAAAACAGTTGAGAACAGAGGAATGCAGGATTTGATTCTAGATATCAGAATTCCTATGGAGGAATCTGTTGAAATCAAAGAACGCGAGGACGGAACTAACGAGCGTAAAGCAGTTATGCGCAAGGTTTTGCCCGGCTATGTTATAATTAAAATGGTTATGACAGACTCAAGCTGGTATGTTGTAAGAAACACAAGAGGTGTTACAAGCTTCGTTGGCCCCGGCTCAAAGCCTGTTCCCCTAACAGAAGAAGAGGTTATAGAGCTTGGTATTGAAAAGCCTGTTGTTGAGGTTGACTTTGCAGTAGGTGACAGCGTACGAATCTGTTCCGGCGTTTTAGAGGACTTTATCGGTGTTGTTGAGGAGATTAACGAGGAAAAACAGAAGGTTCGCGTATGCGTATCTATGTTTGGACACGATACTCCTGCTGAACTTGATTTTTATCAGGTGCAGGCTTTAGATTAATAAACGCTTTGCGTTTGTTATATAATTGCGAATTTTTCGCATCCTCCAAGGCGCTTTGCGTCTTGCGTGGGAGGACGAAAGTCCGCCATTACCACATTGTTGCCCTATTTTTTGGGGCAAAGTAAAGAAGGAGGTGCTATTTCACATGGCTCAGAAAGTAATAGGTTTTATCAAATTGCAGATTGGTGCCGGAAAGGCTACACCGGCTCCCCCCGTTGGTCCTGCTCTAGGTCAGCACGGTGTTAATATCATGCAGTTCTGTAAGGAGTTTAATGAGAAGACAGCAAAGGATGCAGGTTTGGTTATCCCCGTAGTTATTACGGTGTATGCTGACCGTTCATTCAGCTTTATCACAAAGACTCCCCCCGCTGCCGTTCTTTTAAAGAAGGCTTGTAAGATTGAAAGCGGTTCAGGCGTACCTAACAAAACAAAGGTAGCTACAATTTCTAAGGATGCTGTTAAGCAGATTGCAGAGCAGAAGATGCCTGATTTGAACGCTGCAAGCGTTGAAGCAGCAATGAGCATGATTGCAGGTACTGCAAGAAGCATGGGTATTGTTGTTGAGGACTAATCCGTAGGTAGACGGTTTATTAAGTGGGAGAGGAGAAAATCCTTGTTTGACCACAGAAGAGAGGAAAGGTTAGTATGTTTAGAGGTAAAAAGTATTCCGACAGCGCAAAGCTTGTGGATAAATCTAAATTATATGAGCCTGCAGAGGCGCTTGACCTTGCGATTCAGACATCCAAGGCTAAGTTTGATGAAACTGTAGAACTTCATATAAGATTGGGCGTTGACTCAAGACACGCAGACCAGCAGGTTAGAGGTGCAGTTGTACTTCCTCATGGTACCGGTAAGGTAGCAAGAGTGTTGGTTTTCGCTAAGGGCGATAAAGTAGCTGAGGCTGAGGCTGCAGGTGCAGATTTCGTTGGTGGCGAGGAGTTAATTCCTAAAATTCAGAATGATAACTGGTTTGATTATGATGTAGTTGTTGCTACTCCTGATATGATGGGTGTAGTTGGTCGTTTGGGTAAGGTTTTAGGTCCTAAGGGCTTGATGCCGTCTCCTAAGGCCGGAACAGTTACTCCTGATGTTACAAAAGCAGTTCAGGAAATCAAATCCGGTAAGATTGAGTACAGATTGGATAAGACAAACATTATCCACTGTCCTATCGGTAAGGCTTCTTTCGGCGCAGACAAGCTTAAGGAAAACTACAAGACACTTATTGATGCAGTTATTAAGGCTAAGCCCGCTGCTGCTAAGGGTCAGTACCTTAAGAGTGTTGCTGTTGCTTCAACAATGGGCCCCGGAATCAAGATTAATCCTGCAAAGGCTGAAATCTGATTTTAGTATTTGGGTTTTTTGTTAAAAAAATAAATTTATGCTTGACATAGGATTTTATTTATGATATACTGTTTCAAGTGATAAATTTCATATTTTCTTGTCGTAGACAGCAGGTGCTTTTGCATAAATCCTGCCGAGGTAAGAAGCTTAGTCGGATAATTCTGATTTATTATGCTCTCTTGTCTCGCGGCAAGAGAGCTTTTTATATGAGTTTTCCATAAATATTACAGGAGGTGAAAACACATGCCAAGTGAGAAAATTTTAAACGAGAAAAAGCAAATCGTTGCAGATTTAGTTGAGTGTTTAAAGAATGCTCAGGCAGGTGTATTGTTTGACTACAGAGGTTTGACAGTTGAGCAGGACACAGCACTTAGAAACGAGCTTCGTAATGCAGGTGTTCAGTACCACGTTGTTAAGAATACTCTAACAAGACTTGCTGCAAAAGAGGTTGGTTTGGATGCACTTGACGAAATCCTTCACGGACCTACAGCTCTTGCAACTTCTACTGAAGATGCACTAGCTCCCGCAAGAGTTTTGTCTAAGTTTGCAAAGGATAACGCTGATGTTGTAAGCATTAAGTCCGGTTTTATTGACGGAAATGTTATCAGTGTTGACGAAGTTAAGGTTTATGCAGAAATTCCTTCCAAGGAAGTTCTTATTTCCAAAATGCTTGGAAGCTTGCAGGCACCTATCAGCAAGTTGGCAAGAACTTTGGATGCTATCGCACAGAAAGATGGCGAAGCTGCTGCTGAGTAATTCAGCAAACTACCGCATAAGCGGTTTAACATAAATGGTGCAAGGGCACCAATAAATTAAAAGATTCGGTAAAACCGGAAATATATTTTATTTGGAGGATATTAAAAATGGCTGATATTATGAAATTAGTTGAAGAAATCAAAACACTTACATTACTAGAAGTAAATGACCTTGTAAAGGCATTGGAAGAAGAGTTTGGCGTATCTGCTGCTGCTCCCGTTATGGTTGCTGGTGCTGCTGTTGCAGGCGGCGCTGCTGCTGAAGAGAAGAGCGAGTTTGACGTTATTCTTGCTGAAGCTGGTGCTAACAAGATCGGCGTTATCAAAGTTGTTCGTGAGATCACAGGTCTTGGTCTTAAAGAGGCTAAGGATCTTGTTGACGGCGCTCCCAAGCCCATCAAAGAGGGTGCTTCTAAGGAAGATGCTGATGCTATCAAGGCTAAGCTTGAAGAAGCAGGCGCAAAGGTTGAGCTTAAGTAATTTTAGTTTAATCAAAATTAAGGCTGTCTCGCATTATGCGGGGCAGCTTTTTTTATTATTAAAAATTAAAAAGGTCTTTATTTTTTCTGAGAAATGTGATATAATAGTAAAAATATCGGATGAATAAAAAGATTGCAAGGAGACGAGAAATATGAAAAAGAAAATTCTTATGGTTCAATTCAGACACGAGACTAATTCATTCTGTCCCAAGAAAGCAGACGAGCAGGCTTTCCGTAATATGTATTTTTATGAGGGCGAAGAAGTATTTTCAAAACAACGTGGAAAGCGTAATGAAATGGGAGCTTTTCTGGATGTTTTTGAAAAATATGATTTTGAATTAATACCGTGCGTGGCTTTGGCTGCATCTCCGTCCGGACCTGTTACTGCAGACGTTTATGATTTTGTTTTAAAGAACGTTAAAGAGTGCATAGAGAAGAATAAGCCCTTTGATGGGGTTTTGTTAACTTGCCACGGAGCTATGGTTTCGGAGGAACATGATGACGGAGAGGGAGACCTTTTTGAATTTATACGTAATCTCGTTGGATGGGATATTCCTCTTATTTCGTCGCTTGATTTGCATGCAAATGTAACAGAAAAAATGGTACGTTGTGCAACGGCGTTAGTTCCATTTGAAAAGTATCCGCATATAGACACTTATGAAACAGGATATGTGGCAGCAAGCATTATGGCGGAGACACTTTCAGGAAACATAAAGCCGGTTATGGCATATCGCAAGGTTCCGTTTTTGCTACCCCTTTTGCCTGACGCATCAGCTCAGCTTCGCCCGTTTTATAATTATGCTGAAAAATTAAATGAGCACCCGGATGCTTTGAGCGTGCGCTTTAGCCACGGATTTTTCCCGGCGGATATTGAAGAGCTGGGAATGGCTGTTTTGGTAGTTACAAATAACAACAAAGAGCTTGCAGAAGAATATGCCGATGGGCTTTATAATCTTATCTGTGACAATCTTTCAAGCTTATGTGTGGACTATATGACTTTGGATGAAGCTTTAGATCGTGCATCTTCTTTAGAGGGACCTGTTGTTCTTGCAGACGCTTCGGACAACCCCGGAGCCGGCGGATTAGGTGATACAACACATATTCTGCGCGCTATTATTGAGCGTGGAATAACAGGTGCTGCTATCTCGACTATTACTGATGCAAAAGCCGTAGAAAAATGCATAGAGGCAGGCGTAGGTGCTACGGTTTCGCTTGACTTAGGCGGCTGGAGTGATAAAGAATACTCAGGTGGTCCGCTATCGGTTACTGCTTATGTTAAAAAGCTTTCAGACGGAAAATATAAATCAAAATCTCAAATGGCTTATGGAGTAGAGTTTAACCATGGAAAAACTGCCATTGTTGATATTGGCGGAAATCTTGTTATTATTACTTCAATTGCAAGACAGCCTTATGATATCGAAATTTTCAGAAACCACGGAATTACTCCTGAGGACCAGAAAATACTGGTTGTTAAATCGGCAATTCATTACAGAGCCACTTTTAAGGATGTGGCAAGCGAAATGATTCCTCTCGCACTTCCGGGATATTCTGTGCCGATTCCACAGATATACAAGTATAAAAAGTGGAAGGGAAATGGTTTCAAAAACAGTTAAGGTTGATGGGTAAAGAAGTAGTTTTTTGGTCTGACTTGATATGAGCATTAATAGGAAACAGTCGGGAAAAAGTTTTACAAAATGGTTTTGCTTAAAACATGGTTAATACACACGGAGGAGAAAATGAGCGAATTTACAAAAGAACTTAATCCTATGCAGAAAGAGGCCGTCCTTTGCACAGAGGGCCCTGTTTTGGTGCTTGCGGGCGCAGGAAGCGGAAAAACAACGGTTCTTGTAAACAGGGTTGCTCATATTTTAAAGGATTTAAAAGTTCCGCATTACAGGGTTTTGGCGATAACATTTACAAATAAAGCCGCCAATGAAATGAGAACAAGAATAGAGAGCGTAATCGGCGCAGAGACTAAGGATATGTGGATATCCACATTTCACTCTATGTGCGTAAAGATACTTAGGAAATATATTGTTCGTTTGGGGTATGATTCAAACTTTGCAATTTATGACACAAACGATTCTCAGACACTTATGAAGGAGTGTTTAAAAGAGCTTGACATAAGTGATAAAAACTTTCCCGCAAAGGCTGTTTTATCGCAGATAGGTAAGGCGAAAGACGAAATGCTAAGCCCTGAGGAGTACGATAATATAAACGGCGGAGATTTCAGGCTTAAAAATATATCAAAGCTTTACAGTCTTTATCAAAAGAAGCTTAAAAAGAACAATGCTCTTGATTTTGACGATTTGGTTTTTGAAACGGTTAAGCTTTTGGAAAAAAATCCTGATGTGCTTGAGTACTATCAGAATAAATTTAAATACATAATGGTAGACGAATATCAGGACACTAATAATGTTCAGTATCGCTTAGTATCGCTTCTTGCGGCAAAGCACAGGAATCTTTGCGTTGTCGGCGATGATGACCAGAGTATATATAAATTCAGAGGCGCAAATATAAGAAATATTCTTGATTTTGAAGACGAGTTTAAAGATGCTTATGTTGTTAAGCTTGAGCAAAACTACCGTTCAACAAAGAATATTTTAGATGCGGCAAATGCGGTTATTAAAAACAATCGCGGAAGAAAAGAAAAAAAGCTCTGGACAGAAGATTCCGAGGGTGACAGCATATTTGTTTATACAAGCGACAACGAACACGAAGAGGGAAGATTTATTGCAAGAGAAATAGACAGAAAAGTGTCTGAAATGGAATATAATTTTTCTGACTTTGCGATTCTTTACAGAACGAATGCACAGTCGCGTGTGCTTGAGGAAATGCTCTTAAGGCAGGGCATACCATACAGGGTGCTTGCGGGCATGAGATTTTATGACAGAAAAGAAATTAAAGACGTTTTAGCATACTTAAGGTTTATAAATAACCCACAGGATGCGGTAAGTCTTAAAAGAATTATAAACGAGCCTAAAAGAGGCATTGGACCTACATCAATTTCAAAGGCGGAGGCAATATCCGTCCGCGAGGGAAAAAGCCTTTATGAAGTGTTTAAAAAGGCGGATATATATCCCGAAATTGTGAGAAGCAGTGCTAAGATGTTAGAATTTGTAAAGCTTATGGACGGGTTTATTTTAAAGAAAAACAGTACCGAGCTTTGCGATTTTGTTGAAGAGGTTATAGATAAATCTGGATACCGTGCGGCGCTATCCGCGGAAAACTCCATAGAGTCGCAGACGAGGCTTGAAAATATAGACGAGTTTATTTCAGCCGTAAAAGAGTATGTCGCAAAAGAGGAAGAGCCGACCTTTGAGGGATTTTTAGAGTCTGTGGCGTTGGTTGCAGATATTGATAATTATGACGAAGAGCAGTCGGCAGTTGTTCTTATGACGATACACTCAGCGAAAGGTCTTGAGTTTCCCGTTGTGTTTTTAGCAGGGCTTGATGAGGGAATATTCCCCGGAACAAGGTCTATTATTTCAGACGAGGAGATTGAAGAGGAGAGGCGGCTTTGTTATGTTGCGATAACAAGGGCGAGAAAACAGCTTTATATAACTCATTCATCATGCAGAATGCTGTTTGGTTCAACTCAGTACTATGCTCCGTCAAGATTTTTAAAAGAAATTCCAAAAGAGATTGTGATGGAGTTTGGAAACAAGCAGGAAAAGAAGGCGTCTTCTCGCACGGAATGGAAAGATACTTCCTACAAGAGTTCAGGCTCAGGAATTGATATAGAAAAGATTATAAGAGGAAGCAAAAGCACATTGTTTGAAAAATTCGATGTTCGTGCAGGTGCAAAGAAAGAAGGGGTTAACCTTGATTTTTCACCTGGCGACAAGGTAAGTCATAAAAAATTCGGAGTGGGAACTATTGTTTCAGTGACCGAGCTTGGTAACGATAAAAAGCTTACCATCGAATTTGAAAATGAGGGCACAAAAAATCTTATGGGAATGTTTGCTAATCTAAAAAAGCTTTAAGAGGTGGTTTACTATGGAAAATATTAATTTAACAATGCTTACAGATTTTTACGAGTTTACTATGGCCAACGGATATTTTGAGCATGGCTACAAGGATAAGACAGTTTATTTTGACATGTTCTTCAGAAAGGTGCCCGATGGCGGCGGATATGCCATTATGATGGGTGTTGAGCAGATGCTTGACTATCTTGATAACTTAAAGTTTAATGATGAAGATATTGAGTTTCTTCGCAGCAAGAAAATTTTCTCTGAAGGCTTTTTGGAATACTTAAGAAACTTCGAGTTTCAATGTGATGTGTGGTCGATAAAAGAGGGAACACCTATTTTCCCCGGTGAGCCTATTGTTACAGTAAGAGGACCCGCAATTCAGGCTCAGTTTGTCGAAACAATGATTCTTCTTACGATTAATCATCAGAGTCTTATTGCCACAAAGGCAAACAGAATTGTTCGTGCGGCACAG
>CALAUK010000162.1 GCA_937892135.1 uncultured Clostridia bacterium
ATTAAAGACTGGTCAACGCAGGCGGTTGGCGCTTGCTCGCTTTTTTTGGCTATTTTAACTCCTAACACACTAAACAGTACATATGTGCCGGAGGAAGTGGAAGCGGCAAAAAAACTGGACGATTATACGAACAGAATTATTCCCGTTTGTGAAAGCAATGAGTTCAGCCAGACAGTTTTTAATTGGAAGGAAAAATTCAGCTCGAACATTTTAGTAGAAGGCATGGTGCTGACTGAGGAAAAATTAGAAGAAATTTATAAAAAAACGGTTAAACTTCTTATAAACAGATTTTACTTAAGATACAGAGAAAAAGTGAGTCCCTCTTTTGTTCGCCTTGTTCCCCTATGGTCTAAAGGACCATCTAAAAATGCGGAAGATTTTTCGTTTGAAAAGGTGTACATCAAAAGGCAAATTACTGAGCGTAATGATGAAAATGAGATATTAGCAACTTTTTTTGACCCAACTCCCGTTATAAAAAGCAATAGTATATCTCTTTTGTGCGGACAGGGCGGTTGTGGTAAATCGCAGTATTTAAATTATATTTTATCTTATATAGAAGAGGATACGCTTCCCTTTATTGTTTCGTGCGAAAAGTTTTACGAATCGGGACTGGATTTATTTTCATATCTGTATAATCAGTTTTATAATCTGGTCGGAAGAGATTTGCCGTATAGCGAAAACAATTTTAAAAGGCTTATCTCCTGTAAAAAGCTATTGTTGATGTTTGACGGTTTGGATGAGCTTGCAAGTGAAAGTGCTACAAGGCGCTTTGTTTGTGAGATTGAAAGCTTTTATAAAAGCTTTGACCACGAAATTACACTGATTTTTACAAGCCGCAACAAGAAAGACTCCGAGGCTATTTTAATCAACGGAAGAAAAGCCACTAATTATTTTATGGAAAAGCTGTCGGAGGATGAAATCCGTGAGCTTAGCTATAACTTGTTTGTGCTATTCGAAAATGAGGCAAAAGGCGAAGAGTTTTATGGAAAGATAAAAGAAATTGACGATGAAATCAAGTCAAATCCTTTGCTTCTTACTCAGCTTGCAATTGTATATAATTCATCGGGTGAGATGCCTAAAACATCATACGGAATTTTAAGCGCTGTTACGGATGTAATATTGAAAATCGATGATGAAAAAGGGCTTATAAATAATGATTTATTAAAGAATTTGCGTTCACTTTTAAAAAGATTTGCAAAAGAAAGATATATTTTGACATCGTGCGATAAAAAGGTGGAGGCAGTTAAAGTCTTTAAGCATATTTTAAAAAATGAATATGTTGATTATGAGGCAAAAGCAGAGTTTTTAAGCGAATATTTAAAAAACAGGGCTATATTGGTTGATGGTGAATTCTATCATAAAATGTTTTTGGAGTTTTTCACGGCACAAGCGTATTATGATGAGATATTCGACTGCTATGACGAGATAGAAAATGTCGATGTATTAGATGAATTGATAACACATTATGAAAATTCTTACTGGGCACCTGTTATTCAGCTTTTCCTGATGAATGTGGATTTTTCGGCAGATGAGAATGAAACTGTTAAGGTCTATGACAAAATCGCAAACAGCGAAGCTGTGTGTGAATATACATTGTTATTTGATGTATGCCGGAAATTAGAAAGATTTTCATCTGCCGCACAAACAACAATATTAAAAGAAATTTTGGAAAAGTCTGCGAATGAAACTTATCCGCCGTACGGACCGTTGTTTTATTATGTTCCGGAGTATGATTTGTATTGTGAGGCTCTTAAAGCTTTAAGCTCTCTTTCGGGAAATGAAAAGGCACTGGCTTTAGTTCGTGATGTTTTATTTATATTCGGTCAGTTTGACAGGGCAGAAGAGGTGCTTTCAGGCGTAAACGGGAAAGCTTTATATGAGGCGGCAAAACCTAAGCTGTCGGGCGTAAGAGATGCTTTGTGTGAGCTTTTCTATACGGGAAAAACAGATTTTGCCGGCGGGGATGATATATATCCTAAATGCTTTAATGTTAAAGAAGCGAAATCCTTTATGGCCTCTAACCATGGTGTGCCTGAAAGAATGAGTGTTCCCTTTGAAGACGAGCTTTCGCTTTTCTCGCACAAAAGCATAAACTTTTTTAATGGTGAGCTTGTTGGCATGGTTTCCTGTGCATATGAAAAATACAAAGTGCAGACTGTTTTTAAAAAGAATTCCACAAAAAAGGTGAGCGGAATCGTTTTTGCTCCCACAGGGAATGATTCCTTTACATATCTTGATATGTACAGAAAAAAGCTAAGAGTGATTTATTTCCCCGAAGACTGCGTGCGCCATTCTCTGGATTACGATAAGCATCTTAATCTTAATATGGCAACATTCTGGACGGAAAAGGATATGATGTATGTAAGAAAAGAGGCAAAGCTATCCTTTCCGGGAGAAATTGGCATACTTCCCAAAGCTTCATTAAAAGGACTTGATTTTATAGAAGAGCTTGTTTTAGAAGAAGGGTTTACTGCAATCGAAAGAGGCGCATTTAACGGATGCAGAAATCTTGTTTATCTTGAAATGCCTGAGAGTGTAGTGTTTGACGATTTTATTGTGCTTTATAAAAATACAAGAGAAGTAGTTTTGCCTGATTCTCATGTGGAAGTTTTTATTAAAGGAATTAACAGGAGAAATGTTGAAGAAGTAATTCCTTTGGAAAACAATAAAACAAAGGTGCTGATTAAAGAAAAAGAAGCAAGAGTTTTAACCTATGCGGACCGGGACGATATTGTAGAGCATGAAGTTAAATTAAAAGAGGTATGTGAAGGGCTTTTCGAAAATTGCGTGAATTTAAAATCAGCTATTTTACCGATGAATCTTCGTGAGCTTCCAGGCAAGTTTTTCTATGGATGCAAATCACTTGAAGAAGATATTCAAATGCCTACTAATCTAACCGTTATCGGAGAATCGGCTTTTGAAGGATGTACAAAGCTATGGCATCTGTTTATGCCCGGAACCATTGAAAGTATTAAAGAGAGGGCATTTAAGGATTGCGTGAGCTTAAAGAATATTCATATTCCAAACAGTATAAGGTTTATTCATAATGAGGCGTTTATGGGATGCATAGCATTAGAGGAAATTCATCTGCCGCCGGGAATTGAATACCTTTCGCCCACTGCTTTTGAGGGTTGTACTTCGCTAAAAAGGATAAAGCTCTGCGCGGAATCTGAAATTAAGATACCCCTGATGGACGAGATAGAGGTTTTGTATTATTATCCCAAAGCGGACAAAAAAGGAGTTCCCAAAGTAATAAAGGGGCGTGCAGAGTTTATAAAAGACGGGCATCTTGAGCTTAATGATCCGGAAATGATATGTATGATGGCGTTTAACAATAATATGGAATTAAAGACGATTTCGATGGCAGAAGAAATAACCAAAATTCCAAGAGGATGTTTTTCGGCGTGCTGTAATCTTGAAAAAATAGAGTTTTCTGATGCAGTAATGGATATTGGAAAGGAAGCATTTGAGCATTGTAACAATTTAAG
>CALAUK010000163.1 GCA_937892135.1 uncultured Clostridia bacterium
ACACAAGCTTTGACGGTCCTATTTATAGCAATGGTGGCACAATAACCGTTGATCTTGAAACTTGGAATAAAAAAGGTGCTTTAAAAGGCGATTCTGCTATTGCGCTTTTATCTGTAAGCTGTCTTTCGATCGGCGTTTTGTTAAGCTCTCTTGGTGGTGGCTCAAACATAGATATAAACAGCTACCTTTTCGGAAGCATTGTTTCGGTTAAAAGCGAATATCTTTTTATAAGTGTCGGATTGTTTGTGTTAGTGCTTTTGTTCTTCCTTTTTTTCTACAATCATATTTTCTCGGTTACATTCGATGAAGACTTTGCAAAAGCAACAGGAACAAATGTCAGCTTATTTAACACAATTATCGCTCTTTTATGTGCGCTTGTTATTTCATTCGGTATGAGAATTATGGGTACGATGCTTATAACAGGTCTTATTATTTTTCCGCCGCTTTCAGCAATGTGCCTTTCAAAAAGCTTTAAAAATGTGACGGTTTTTTCTTCTGTTATCGCACTTTTATGCTTCGCGCTCGGTTTTTTCATATCTTTTATAGAAAACACTCCTCCGGGAGCAAGTGTTATTGTTGTAAACCTTGCGGTATACCTTATCTGCAATTTAATCAAATTTATCAAAAAAGTCCGCTTTTAGCGGACTTTTTTATTTTTTCGTACTTTTAGATTTTGGTTTAAAAATAAGTGCTATAAGATAGCCGAAAATTACTGCTGCAGCTATTCCGCCCGCGGCCGATGAAACGCCACCTGTAAATACTCCCAAAAGGCCATGCTCTGAAATGCCTTTTAAAACACCTTTTCCCAGAGTATATCCAAAGCCAATAATGGGAACAGTTGCGCCCGCTCCCGCAAAATCAACAACATGCTCATAAACGCCGAAAACAGTTAAAAACACTCCCACTACAACAAAGCTTACAAGTATTCTTGCCGGCGTTATCTTTGTCTTGTCTATAAGAATCTGCCCTATCGTGCATATTAATCCGCCCACCAAAAATGCCTTAACATACATAAAAAAATCCATATCCTACACCCTTTCAATACTTACAGCATGAGCAATACTCGGTATGCTGTCACCCTGTAATAAATTAAGTGGACTCATAAGTGCCCCCGTACCTACAAACAAAACTCTTTTAAGCTCTCCCTTTTTTATTTTAGGCAGAATATACGAACACAAAACTATCGCTGAGCAACCGCACCCGCTTCCACCGCTGTGAACATCCTGTTCTTCTCTGTAAAAAACTATATTTCCGCAGTCATCATAATTTTTAGAAATATCATAGCCCTCTTTTTTAATCAGCTCCCTTGCTATATCGCTTCCTACTTTTGCAAGGTCGCCCGTTAAAATAAGGTCGTAGTGCTCAGGAGAAAAACCTGTATCTTTAAAATGCTGAACAATAGTGTCCGACGCCGCAGGAGCCATAGCCGCTCCCATATTGTTTGCATCATTTATACCCATATCAACAATTTTTCCCGTTGTCGCATAAGTTATTGCCACGTTTCCTTCTTCTGCGCCTACTAAAGCCGCTCCTGAGCCTGTAACTGTCCACTGAGCTGTAGGAGGTCTCTGACCTCCGTATTCAAGGGGAAATCTGTATTGCTTTTCAGACGAGCAGAAATGACTCGAGGTTTGAGCTATGCAGTTTTTTGCAAATCCACCATCTACTGACATAGCCGCAAGAGTAAGGCTTTCTGCCATAGTTGAGCACGCCCCGTAAAGTCCGAAAAACGGTACGCCGCTTTCCTTTTGCGCGTAATGGCTTCCGCTGCACTGATTTAAAAGGTCGCCTGCAAAAAGATAATCAATATCACTTTCAGATAGTTTAGCCTTTTTCAAAAGTGCACTGACAGCCATCTTCTGGAGCTTGCTTTCTGCTTTTTCCCATGTTGTCTCACCGCATAAGTCATCCGAAACAACATCGTCATAATAATCTCTTAAAGGGCCTTGCCCCTCTTTTACGCCTGCTATTGCCGCACTGTCTTTTATGACAGGTGGCATCAAAAACTTAACTGTTGATTTTCCTAGTCTTTTATATTTCATAATATCACCTTTAAATCATAATTTAAATTTAGTCTTAACCTTTATTCAGTTTTTATACTATATAATGATATACAGGCCTTTTTTTAGGTATTTTTATTCATTTATAAAGTTAAAATGAAAAAAAATTAAAAAAATATGGTTTTTTATAAAAAAATATTTGACACCTAAACTTATTAATGGTATTATATATGTAGATAGAGGCGCGGTTTTTATCAGTACTGCAATATCAGGTGTACGGAGCCGTTTTACGTTGCACGAAAGGAAAAATCGCCGAAGAGCAAAATCGCCGTGGGTTTTGTATCTGGATGCATAGTTAACAGCTATGCGTTTGTCACTGCATAAGGCTGTGGAGTGCTAGCTTTCTTGCAGTGGAGGGCTATTGCATTTTTTGTATTTTTTCTTGCTGTACATATTTGCAACGGCTTTCTAAATCATTAGATTAAGCATCGTTGCTTTTTTTATGTCAGCATATTAATTTTTTTGGAGGTTTTATTTATGAAAGAAAATTTTAATGTTGCAGTTATTGGTGCAACAGGTATGGTTGGTCAGAGATTTATCACACTTTTAGACGGCCACAAATGGTTTAACGTAAAGGTGCTTGCAGCTTCTTCAAGAAGTGCAGGCAAAAAATACAAAGACGTTATAGCTAACAGATGGGCTATGGCAACACCTGTTCCCGAAGCTATCGGAGAAATGGTTATTATGGACGCAGAGGCAGACAAAGAAAAAATCGCTTCTATGGTAGATTTTGTTTTCTGCGCAGTTGATATGCCCAAAGACCAGATTCGTGCTCTTGAAGAGGCTTATGCTAAGCTTGAGTGCCCTGTTATTTCCAACAACTCAGCACACAGACATACAGATGATGTTCCTATGATTATTCCTGAAATCAATCCTGAGCATGCAGAAATTATTAATTCACAGAGAAAGCGTCTTGGAACAAAGAGAGGCTTCGTTGCAGTTAAGTCTAACTGTTCACTTCAGAGCTATGTTCCCGCTCTTCATCCTCTTATGAAATATGGCATTAAAGAGGTTGTTGCGTGCACATATCAGGCAATTTCAGGTGCAGGTAAGACTTTTGAGACATTCCCCGAAATCGTTGATAACGTTATCCCCTATATCGGCGGTGAAGAAGAAAAGAGCGAAGTTGAGCCTATGAAAATCTGGGGTAAAATTGTTGGCGATAAAATTGTTGATGCAACAGAGCCCCCGATTACAGCTCAGTGCTTAAGAGTTCCCGTAACAGACGGTCACACTGCTGCTGTGTTTGTTCGTTTTGAAAACAAGCCCACTATTGAGCAGATTAAAAAAGACTGGAAAGAGTTTTCAGGCGAGCCTCAGGAGTTTTCTCTTCCCTCTGCTCCTAAGCAGTTTTTAAATTACTTTGAAGAGGATAATCGTCCTCAGGCTAAACTTGACAGAAATCTTGAAAACGGTATGGCAGTTTCTGTTGGCAGACTAAGAGAAGATAAGATTTACGACTACAAGTTCGTTTGTCTTTCACACAACACATTAAGAGGTGCTGCAGGCGGTGCTGTTTTAATGGCAGAGCTACTTGCTAAAAAAGGCTACCTTGATTAATTTTAATTAACTATACTCTTATTTTGTGCATAAAATAGTACTAAAAAATATCCAAACCGTAAAGGAGAGATTATCATGGCAAAAAAGCCCATAGTTTTCACAGGTTCAGGCGTTGCAATCATTACCCCGTTTACTAAAGACGGCGTTGATTACAAAAAATTAGAAGAACTTATTGAGTTTCATATTGCCAATAAAACAGATGCTATAATTATCTGCGGAACAACAGGTGAAGCGTCAACTATGCCCGATGCTGAGCACAAGGCTGCAGTTGCATTTACAGTTAAAAAAGTTAACGGAAGAATTCCTGTAATCGCAGGCACAGGCTCAAATGACACACCTCATGCCATTGAGCTTTGTAAGTACTGTGAAGAGGCCGGTGCAGATGCACTATTGATTGTTACACCTTATTATAACAAAACAACTCAGAAAGGCCTTTACTTGCATTACAAGGCAATTGCAGAAAGCGTTAATATTCCGATTATTCTTTATAATGTTCCCGGTCGTACAAAGCTAAGCTTTTCGATAGACACATTAAAAAAGCTTGCTGAGCTTGATAATATCGTAGCAATAAAGGAAGCAAGCGGTGATATTTCTTATCTGTCCCGCGTTGCAGCTTTCGTACCCGAGCTTGCTATTTACTCAGGTAACGACGATATGATTATCCCCACTATGTCTGTCGGCGGATTGGGCGTTATCTCTGTTGTGGCAAATATTATCCCTGAAGATGTTCATAATATGTGCCAGGCCTACCTTGACGGAGATGTTAAAAAGGCTTATAAAATGCAGCTTGAGATGATGGATTTATGTGATAAACTATTTATCGAGGTTAACCCCATCCCCGTTAAAAATGCTATGAATATGCTTGGCTATAATGTTGGCGATTTAAGAATGCCCCTATGTGACCTTGAAGACGAAAATGCTGTTAAGGTTCGCCAGTCACTTATAAACTACGGTCTTAAGGTAGTTGATTAAAGCAAAGGATTTGATACTTATGACAAATATTATTTTAAGCGGTGCAAACGGAAAAATGGGTCAGGTTATAACCCGTATTGTAGAAGAAAATGATGACTTAAAGATAGTCGCAGGAATTGATATTAACACAAGCGCAAAAAACGATTATCCCGTTTATGCCTCCCCCTTTGATGTTAAAGAAGAGGCAGATGTTATTATTGACTTTTCGCATCCTGACTGCCTTGAAAATCTTTTAGCTTTTGCAAAAGAGAAAAAAATCGGTGCAGTTATTGCAACAACGGGCTTAAATGCCGCTCAGAAGCTTATGCTAAATGAAACTTCAAAAGATATTCCGATATTCTTCAGCGCAAATATGAGCCTTGGAATAAACCTTATTATTGATTTGGCAAAACGCGCAGCAAAGCTTCTTTCAGGTAATTTCGATATTGAAATTATAGAAAAGCATCATAATCAGAAGATCGATGCTCCAAGCGGAACAGCGCTCGCTATTGCAGACAGCATAAGCGAAGTTTTAGACGAAACACCATCTTATGTTTATGACAGACAT
>CALAUK010000164.1 GCA_937892135.1 uncultured Clostridia bacterium
GTTTCGGCAAGCTTATCCATGTGGATACCGCCGGGGTAGGGCATACCCATAGCACGGGCTGCTTTATCGAACGCTTCGCCTGCGGCATCGTCACGGGTGCGGCCGATGACCTCAAAGTGGGTGTAATCCTCCACCTTGACGATGTGGCTGTGACCGCCACTGACCACCAGGCACACGAAGGGCGGCTCCAGCTCCGGGAAAGCCAGATAGTTTGCCGCAATATGTCCACGGATATGATGGACAGGGATCAGAGGCTTATTCATGGCAAGGGCGGCAGCCAAAGAGCCGGCGGCGAACAGATTGTGACCGCAGCCGTGATGAGTGTCCTTTCCGTCTATACCGCAAGGAGAAACTTCCCCTCTTTTCTGGCTGAAGCCCTCAAGTCCGTCGTATTCTGCCAAAACTCCAAGGCTTGGTTCTCCCTCGCCGTAGGCAGCAGAAAAAGCAGTCTTAATTCCACACAAGTTTCTTTTAATCTCAAATCCGTTTTCTTCTAAAACCTTTATAATAAGCTCTGTCGCATAAAACTCTTTAAAGCCAAGCTCGGGATTATCGTATAAAGAATCCGCTATATTTAAAATTTCTTCTCTCTTTTCGTCTATAACCTTTAAGTACTTTTCGTATAGCATGTTTCTCACACCTTTCTTTAAGTGTAATTGTAACACATCTTTTATTGGTAGTCAAGCAAACCTTTATTGACATTTTATTTCCAATATTGTATAATAAAGAAAAATAATCTAAGGCGGGATTAAATGAAAAATATAGTTTTAATAGGTATGCCCGGCTCTGGAAAGTCAACTTTGGGAGTGGTTTTAGCCAAAAATCTTAATATGGCTTTTTGCGACACCGACCTTTTTATTCAGACCTTTGAAAAAAGAAAGCTTCAGGAAATTATAAACTCCGATGGAGTGGACAAGTTTTTAGCCATCGAAGAAAAATACATTCTTTCGTTTGAAAGCGAAAATATGGTTATCGCAACGGGCGGAAGCGTTGTTTTAAGCGAAAAAGCTATGGAGCACCTTAAGAAAAACTCCGTAGTAGTTTATCTTAAGGTTGACTACCACCACATTACAAAAAGAATTAAAAACAGAAAAACGCGCGGCATCGCGATGGACGAGGGTCAGACTTTGCGTGAAATCTATAACCACCGCACTCCCTTATACGAAAAATATGCAGACATAACCATTGACTGTAATAAAAGAAAGTTTGACGAAATAGTGTTAGAGCTTTCGGATATAATAAACTAAAAAAAGCACCAAAAGGTGCTTTTTTTTAGTTTGCTTTTAATTATAGAAAGCTTACTGCAACCAAGAATTTAAATGTAACACGGCGCGAAGCTGCCATGTCAACTTCTCCATTAGAATTATAAACAGGCTGAGAATTACCATAGCCAACAGCTTGCAAGCTGTTTTGAATCTTGGATACGTCAACTCCGGTCTCAGCGGACAAGCAATAGCTCTTTACATTGGCTGCACGCTGCTCCGAAAGTGGCATGCTCTGTTCAAGAGAAGACCCCTGAACCGGCGCTGTATGACCTTCTACAAGTGTTTTTGTAATGAATCCCTCATATTTATCCGCAAATGCCACTTCTGTATAAACCTTAATAAACTTATTTAAGAAATCCTTTCCTTCTGCTGTAAGCTCTGCTGAGTCTCCGCCAAACAGCACAGCAGCATCCATAGCCATCTCGCCAGTTTCTTTGTTGATATTAACATTTATACCCTCATTCTCAAATGCAGCTATAAGTTCATCTAAAAGGCCTTCCTTCTTTTCACGAAGCTCAGCAATTTTAGAATTTGCCACAATAACAAAAACATCAGTAGCGCCTTCATATTGTGCATACACATAGTATGAATACTCATTTTTCATAGCATAATCATAGCTTGTGTAACCTTCTAAAAGTGTTTTACCGCTCATTGTGTCAACAAGGTCATAGCGATAGTTGTCATTATCAACCTTAACAACCCACGGTGCAAAGGAATGTCCCTTTATTGTGTAGTCTTTATCTTTAAAGCAATAATAATAATACTCGTTATCTTTTTTCTCGAATGCAGTGAAATTATCCAGATAGATGCCTGCATCGTCATCATCAACACCGCTTACATACAAATTGCCTTCTTTATCTATAATCTTATATTCCGGCTTTTCTCCTGAAGTTGTAAGAATATAGTACTGGCCTAAAACGCGGTCAATAGTAACATAGTACTCGCCTTTTAAAATTTTCTTTCCGGAAAAACTATATATTTCCTTGTTGCATCTTACAATATCGCCCTCAAGAGTAATATACTCATCAAATTCTGAGGAAACAATATTTCCTTTTCTGTCCATTACTGCGTATGTGTTTTTACCGTCAGAATATTTTCTTGCAACATAGTATTTTCCATCTTCGCTCACTTCGTAGGGAACAAAACCTGTAACGTCAAAATCGAAAAGCTTGTTGCCATACTTATCAAACAACTCACCGACTGTGCTTTCAACTGCGTATGAACCATCTTCAAAATAGTCGCGACCCTCAGGAGCTATATTGCCCTCGCCATCAATTCTTACAGACTCTCCGTCTTTATTAAACTGAATAAAATCTCCGCCAAAAGTA
>CALAUK010000165.1 GCA_937892135.1 uncultured Clostridia bacterium
TATTTATATAACTCATTGATGGAACATTTCTTTGATGAAAATAAACCAATCGAAGATAATATTAAGCATTTAAATGATTTTATTGAATTAATTAATTTGAAGCCACATAATTATAAGGTTGTTTTGGGTGTTAATGGTAAAACATATAATTTTTTAGAAAATATTGTCTCGTTCAGTTTTAAAAAGGCAAAAGGTAGAGAAAAAGCGATATATAATATTCAAAAAGGATGGATTTGTGAAATAGAAGATGTGAATGCTCTTGATCCGTATTCCGCCCATTTGCAAGCAATGGAAATGTTGAGACCGATAGTTTCAATACAAAGATTGGCAAAGCATTCGTGTAAATATTCATTTTCAAACAAGGCTCGTGTCATAGATAAGCAAACTAATAAAAATGAGTTGTTAAACACTCATTCTAATCCGATGAAAATCATTCAAGATACTAAAAATGAATTAGCGAAAAATAATATGCTGTCTGTCGCTGAAAAGGTTGCTTATATCCCTCAATCCTTCTTTAAAATGTTGGAATTACACACCTGTGCTCTTGATAATAAAGATAAAATTAATCAACTATTGAACTTGTGGACGATCATAGAAATTTTTGTAGAAACCGATAACAACGACACTGATAAAATTAATCAAATATGCAATAATTTATCAACAATTATGTGTTCTGATTATCTAAATCTAAAATTGGCACGATTATTTAAAGATATTATATCGTGTTGCTCTGGAGTTTTAGAGGATTATTTACCTAGTATACCAGATGGTGAAGATTTGTATGAAAAATTTGTCGCTTTTGTTTCATTAAAAAAACACGAGGATAGCTTTTGCGAGATGATTGATAGATTACAAAATTATCCGTTGTTGCAGTTTAGGTTGCGTAATTTTAGGTATGTTATATTTAAAGATTCTCAGAGTATAATGAGTTGTTTAGAAAATCACGCTAACAGATTAAAATGGCATATTATGAGAATTTACAGAAATAGAAATATGATAGTACACGATGGAGAGCATATGCCATATATTGATACTATTATTGAGAATCTTCACTATTATGTAGATAATATTTTCTCAAAGCTAATAAGTTACTATAAAGGTGATTTGTTTTCTATGAATGATATTATCATAGATTTGAAGAACAAAGAACTGGCATATCATAAAAAACTGGGTAAAAGCACTGACTCAAAGAAAAAAAGTGAAGTAATAGATATTGATGAAAACAATTATTTATACTTTATATTAGGCAACTCTACATACAGTGTGAATGTTGACGTTGCAACTGAGGCAGAGTGATATATGTAAAAATTAACATCTGCAAACGGCGGCTGACGAAAGTCAGTCGCTTTTGTATTTAACGATCGGTTATGCCGGTCGTTTTTTTGTGCTCAAAAGCTGAAAGTACATTGTTATTTAAGTGAAAAGTAAAACATAAAATTATGAGAGGTGGTAGAAATGGATGAATATAAAGTTGAATTCTTCATAGCAAGTGATGATGAGAAAGAGGTAAAACTCACAAGCTTAAATAAAAAAGACATGGAACTTTGGAAAAGAGAGCTTGAGGAACAAGCACTCTTTGAATACTACAACAGAAAAATAAAAATTCAAAGCAAAAAAATTTGATTTCAAAAAGCGGCATTGATACAATAATCGTATAGAATAAATAGTTGCCGTTTTTTCAGGGAAGGAGGTTAAACAAAATGAAAGTAGCGGCAGCTTACATACGAGTTTCTACTGATGATCAGCTTGAGTACAGTCCTGACAGTCAGTTAGAAAAAATAAGACTCTATGCGGAAAGAAATCAAATTTTATTGCCAAAAGAATTTATATTTGTAGATGAAGGCATCAGCGGAAGAAAAACTAAAAACAGACCTGCATTTAACGAAATGATAGGTCTTGCGAAGCGTAAACCAAAACCTTTTGATGTTATCTTGGTTTGGAAATTCAGCCGATTTGCACGAAATCGTGAAGACAGTATCGTTTATAAATCTATGCTCCGAAAAGAGCATAATATTGATGTTGTATCGGTCAGCGAAGACATTGGTGATGATAAGTTATCCATACTCATTGAAGCTATCATAGAAGCAATGGATGAGTTTTACAGCATCAACCTTGCAGAAGAAGTAAAACGTGGTATGACAGAGAAAGCCAAAAGAGGCGGCGTCCTTTCGATACCCGGATTTGGTTACAAGGTAGAAAACGGTGAGTATATTGTTGTTCCTGAAGAAGCAGAGATTATACGAAAGGTTTTCAACGATTATGTAAACGGCAAAGGTCTTTTAACAATTGCAAAAGAACTGAATGCCATGGGAGTAAGAACACATCGTGGAAACAAAATCGAAAACAGAACTGTTGAATATTGGCTTAATAATCCTTTGTACATAGGTAAAACCCGTTGGAATCCTGACGGTAAGCTGTCGCGAAATTACATGGCAGAAACTGCAATTATAACCGATGGTCCACACGAGCCTATTATAGATATGGAAACCTGGGATAAAGCACAGAAAAAAATGCAAGAGCAAAAAGCAAGGTTCCGAAAGTACTTTAATCCTGACAGAAAGGGATTGTCCCATTGGTTGACAGGAATCCTCAGATGTGAAAAGTGTGGCAAGGTTCTGTCTTATCAGGGAGGATTCTTCGGTTGTTCAGAACGAAGCAGAGGAAAATGCGAAGGTGTTGGTTACATAAAAGCCGAAAAAGCATCTAATATTATTCTTGATATTTTGTCTGATATGGAACTTCCAAACGTGGAACTTAATTTTGCTGAACCTGATTTAATCGAGGAGGTAACATCTAATGATGACAGCAAAATAATCTCAACACAGATTCAAAGACTTGAGATTCGTTTAGAAAGAGTTAAATTAGCTTATGAAGACGGTGTTGACACTTTGGAAGAATATAAGGAAAATAAAAAATCTATTCTTGATGAGATAGAAAAGTTAAAAGAAATGCTTGAAACAACTCAGGAGGAAGAACCCGAAGAGAAAGCTAAAATTGACAAAAAAGAGCTTCGCAGATTGACCGAGGTTTTGAAAGATGCTGATGTAAGTAATGTAGAAAAGAACAACATGGCAAGGACAATTTTTAAAGAAATCATAAAAGGAGGAAAAGACGGAAAGTCCCTAAAATGCGTATTTTGGAGGCGTTAGTAAGGGATACTCTAACATTTGGGTACGCTCCACCGTACTGACTGATGATAAAGCTTGCAAGCTTCGGGTTGGGGTTTTTGATGTTTACTGGGTACTGCAAAAATTTGTTATACGAAAACATAAATTATCTCCTTTCTATTATTCGCACGCGTCCCACGGCCAGGGATTGTCAATCCAGTGCCAGTGTTCGTCGTCACAGTTGGTTGAGAATGGGGATAAGGGTCCGAATCTTTCTTCAAAATCAGCTTTTGCCTTTTTTGCTTTTTCAACTGTAGCCTTATACATTCTTATTGCATCACGGTTAGTAGGATGTGTGTCTAAAAAAAGCTGAAGATCGTAGGCTGCAAAGTGATATTTTTGAACCTCTCTTAAAGCACGCGCTCTTTCACTATTGTTATTCATTACTCACAATCCTCCTTATCTTTTAGCATTCCGCATTCGTCCTGATTTCCGTATTCTCCCATTGGAATATCAAGGCAGGGGAAAAGAGTTCCTCTTTCAAGGGCTTTAGAAGTGTCGTAAACAGAAGTAAGCCTCTGAAAAGGAACGTATGCGTATCCTGGAAGCATACACATTTTGTCAAAGTCCATAAAATCTAAATCCTTTCAATAAAATTACATGAAAAACTTCATGCAATTTTATTTTATGACGAAATATGACAATGGGTGACAAACCATAAATTTTTTAATAATACTCTTTACTTTTTCTGGGCTATATGTTATAATATAGTCGCTTTTTAAAAAATAAATTAAAATAAGGAGAATAATTATGGAAATTTCATCATTACAGAAAGCCAGATATGAATACAAGCCGAAGCTTCCTCAGATGCTAAGAAACGGTATCTCTGAGATAAGCGCTTCGGAGGGTGAGGCAACAAAGAGTGCTGCTGATTGCGAAAAAATTCAGGCACTTTTTCCGAACACCTATGGTAAAAAGGAAATCGTTTTTAAGAAGGGCGCAAACACATCGACCGCTAAAAAGCAGATTGTTGGCGTTATTCTTTCAGGCGGACAGGCTCCCGGCGGACACAACGTTGTTTGCGGACTATATGATGCATTAAAATCAACAAACCCCGAAAATGAGCTTTACGGCTTTAAGGGCGGTCCCAGCGGTTTGATTGAGGATAAGTATATCGTTTTTGATGACGAGTATATCGATCAGTACAGAAACACTGGTGGTTTTGATATTATCGGTTCAGGCAGAACAAAGCTTGAAACAGAAGAGCAGTTTGATATGGTTGCTGAAGTTTGCAAAAAGCACGGTATCACAGCTGTTGTTATCATCGGCGGTGACGATTCTAACACAAATGCTGCTGTTTTGGCTGAGTACTTTGCAGCTAAAAACACAGGCGTTCAGGTAATCGGTTGCCCCAAAACTATTGACGGCGACTTAAAGAACGAAGATATTGAATGTTCTTTCGGTTTTGATACAGCAACAAAGACATACTCTGAGCTTATCGGTAACATCGAAAGAGATGCTAACTCTGCTAAGAAGTACTGGCACTTTGTTAAGGTTATGGGCCGTTCAGCTTCTCACGTTGCACTTGAGTGTGCACTTCAGACACAGCCTAACATCTGTCTTGTTTCTGAAGAAGTTGCAGAAAAGAAAATGTCTCTTTCTCAGATTGCAGACTATATTGCAGATGCAGTTGAAGCTAGATCAAACAAGGGTATGAACTTCGGTGTTGCAATTATCCCCGAGGGTGTTGTTGAGTTTGTTCCCGAATTTAAGAGCTTGATTGCTGAAATCAATGAGCTTTTGGCAGGCGCTAAGGCAGATGCGTTTAACGCTCTTCCTACTTGGGACGAGAAGTACGCTTTTGTTGAAAAAGGCTTAACAAAAGAGTCTATGGATGTATTTAAGATTCTTCCTCAGGGAATTCAGCAGCAGCTATTCCTTGAAAGAGACCCCCATGGTAACGTTCAGGTTTCTTTGATTGAATCTGAAAAATTGTTCTCTGCTTTGGTTGGAGACAAGCTAAAGGAGAGAAAGAAGAACGGAACATACAACGGCAAGTATTCAACACTTCATCACTTCCTTGGCTACGAAGGCAGATGTGCATTCCCGTCAAACTTTGATGCTGACTACTGCTACTCTTTAGGTTACAATGCATTTATGCTTATTCAGTATGGATACAACGGTTATCTTTCAAAGATTTCTAATCTTTCAAAGCCCGCTTCTGAGTGGGTTGCAGGCGGTATGCCTATCACAAAGATGATGAACATCGAAAGAAGACACGGCGAGGATAAGCCCGTTATAAGAAAGGCTCTAGTTGAGCTTGACGGCAAACCCTTTAAGTATTTTGAAGCACACAGAGAGACTTGGGCAATCGAGACTTCTTATGTATATCCCGGTGCTATTCAGTACTACGGACCCGCTGAAGTTTGCGATTTAACAACAAGAACACTTGCTTTGGAAAAAGAATAATTAAAATGAGGCAGACGAAAGTCTGCCTCTGATTTTTAAAGAGGTTTTATATGAAAATCGTTTATCCTGATTATTATAAGGAATTTAAATGTATAAAAGAAAAATGTAAGCATAACTGCTGTATAGGCTGGGAGATTGATATAGACTGTGACACTTACGAGTACTATAAAAAAATCCCGGGCGAAATGGGAGATAAGCTGCGCGCGGGCATAGAAGAAAATGGCGAGCCTCATTTTAAATTAACAGACGGCGAGCGTTGCCCATTTTTAAATAAAGACGGGCTTTGCGAGATAATTATAAATCTTGGTGAAGATGCTCTTTGCCAGATTTGCTCTGACCACCCGAGATTTATAAATACTTTTGAAGACCGCGAGGAAATAGGAATTGGTATGTGCTGCGAGGCGGCCTCGGAAATTCTTCTTTCTAAAAAAGACAAAACGAAGCTTATTTCTTCAGGCGAGGGAGAGGAAGCGGAAAAAGAATTTTTTGCCCTAAGAGAAAAACTCTTTTCAATTTTGCAAAACAGAAAAGAAAGCTTCGAAAACAGGATAAAATCAGTTTGTAACACTATTAACAAGGGCGAGTTTTATAAAAAGTATTCTTGCTGGCAAAAGGTTTATAAAAACCTTGAAAGGCTTGATAGAAAGTGGGATAAATACCTTTTATGCCTTGGCGAAACTGAAGAAACCGAAGAGTTTGACACGGAGTTTGAGCAGATAGCAGTATATTTTTTATACCGCCATTTATCCGAGGCGATTTACGATAAAAAATATGACCTGCGGGTTATGTTTTGTGTTCTTTCTGTTATGATTATAAGAAACATTTTCTTTAACACAGAAAAAACGAGAGAAAACCTTTCGGAAATTTTAAGAATGTACTCTTCTGAGATTGAATATTCAGAAGAAAACATAAAGAATATTTTAGACATATTAGAGAAAAATATTTAAAAGAAAAACGGGGGAATTAACTCCCGTTTTTTTATTTTAAACTATTGACATAAACTCATCTTTATTATATTATTATTCTGTATAGGTATGTTGCTAAGGAGGAAGCTGATTTGAAGAAAAAACTAATGATAATAGACGGAAACAGTATTATAAACAGAGCATATTACGGCATAAGAATGCTTACTAATAAAGACGGGCTTCCGACTAATGCGGAATTGGGGTTTTTAAACATATATTATAAAAACTTTGAAGAAATTAATCCTGACTACGTTTTAGTGGCGTTTGATTTAAAAGCTCCTACCTTCAGGCACAAAATGTATGATAAGTATAAGGCGCAGAGAAAAGGTATGCCTGACGATTTGGCGGTGCAGCTGCCTGTTTTAAAAGACGTTTTGTCTGCTATGAATGTTAAGATGCTGTCTCTTTCTGGCTTTGAGGCAGATGACATAATCGGAACGGTATCTGAAATATGCGGCAAAAACGATGTTGAGTGTGCCATTATAACAGGCGACAAGGACGATTTGCAGCTTGCGGGAGACAATACTAAAATTTATCTTACTGTAAGCTCGAAAGGGCAGACCACTACAACTATCTACGGCTCTGATGAAGTTTTTGAAAAATACGGAGTTACTCCAACGGAATTTATAGATGTTAAGGCCCTTATGGGCGACAGCTCGGATAATATTCCGGGAGTTAGCGGAATAGGCGAAAAAACGGCACTTTCTCTTATTCAGGCGAATAAATCTATTGAAAATCTTTATGAAAATATTGAAAATTGCGGTGCAAAGGGAAAAACGTTAGAAAAGCTTGTTTCGGGCAAGGATGATGCGTTTTTAAGCAAAAAGCTTTCAATTATAGATAAAAATATTCCTCTTGATTTTTCATTAGAAGATGCGGCACTATCCGAGGTGAACCACGAAAAGCTTTTTGACCTTTTAAACTCACTTGAGCTTAAGAGCATTATAAAAAAGCTTTCTCTTGAGGGCTCTGAAAAGGCAGAAACTTTAAACGAAAACCTTTTTGAAAAGCTTAAGAAAAATATTATTGAAGAAGAAAGCGAGGCTCTTTCTCTTAAAGAAAAGCTTCTTAATGAAAAAGAGATAGCCGTAAAAATATATAAGTTTAACTCATCAGTAAGCGCTGTTGCTTTTCTTTTGAAAAACGACGCTTACTACATTCCGTCAAGTATGTTTTTTAATGACGAAGAGATTTTAGAAGCTTTTCGTGAAGTTTTTGAAAGCGAAGAAGTCAAAAAAATCGGCATAAATATGAAAGACGATATAGTTATGCTTAAAAACTATGGCATAGACTATCGTGGAATTGACTTTGACATTGCTATTGCAGACTATATTTTAGACCCGTCTTCTCCAAGCTACACAACGAGCAAAATTGCTTATAAAATTTTAAGTGTGCTGACAACGGAAGATGAGGAGTTTTTCGGCAAGGGCAAAAGCGCAAGTGCAATTTGCGATATAGATAATGAAAAAGCTCTTGACTTTTCCTCAAAAGAAGTTTTTCTTATAAATGCGCTTAAAAAGCCGCTATGCGATGCGCTTTCAAAGAATGATCAGATGGATTTGTTTTTAAACATCGAGATGCCTTTAATAGAAACCCTGGCACAGATGCAGCTTTGCGGTATGAAAGTTGACAAAGAAAGGCTTTTAGAGTTCGGAAAAGAGCTTGAAAAAAGAAGCAGTGAGCTTACACGCGAAATTTACGATATTGTAGGCTATGAGTTTAACATAAACTCAACAAAACAGCTTGGAGAAGCCTTGTTTGATAAGCTTGGTCTGCCTGTTATAAAGAAAACGAAAACGGGATATTCAACTGATGCAGATGTTTTAGATAAGCTAAGAAACAAGCACGAGATAATTGATTATATTATCGAGTACAGGCTTATAAATAAAATTAAAAGCACCTATGTAGACGGGCTTTTAGCGGTTATTAATCCTAAGACGGGAAGAATACATTCATCGTTTAATCAGACCGTTACGGTTACGGGAAGAATAAGCTCAACTGAGCCTAATATGCAAAACATTCCCGTAAGGCATCCGTTAGGACGAGAGATAAGAAAGATGTTTGTCGCAAAAGAGGGATATAGCTTTGTTGATGCGGATTATTCGCAGATTGAGCTTCGTGTTTTAGCGCACATTTCAGAAGATGCTAATATGATAAAGGCGTTTTCTGATGGGGTTGATATTCATAAGGTGACAGCATCTCAGGTTATGGGAGTTAAATTAGATGAAGTAACAGACGAGATGCGTTCAGCCGCCAAAGCTGTAAACTTCGGCATTGTTTACGGAATAGGAGAGTATTCTCTTTCTCAGGACTTAAAGATTTCAGTTGGCGCTGCTAAAAAGTACATTGAAGATTATTTAAATCACTATAAGGGCGTTTCGGAGTATATGGCGCGCATCAAAAAGAAAGCCGAAGAAGACGGCTTTGTTGAGACGCTTTTTAAAAGAAGACGCTATATACCTGAGCTAAAGTCTACTAACTTTAATATGCGCTCATTCGGGCAGAGAGTCGCTTTAAACACTCCTGTTCAGGGAACTGCGGCGGATATTATTAAGCTTTCTATGGTTAAGGTATTTTCAAGGCTTAAGGAAGAAAAGTTAGATGCAAACCTCATTCTTCAGGTGCACGATGAGCTTATTGTTGAGGCAAGAGATGACGAGGTAGAAAAGGTTAAAAAGCTTTTGCAGGAAGAGATGGAAAATGCGGTCAGCCTTTTGGTTAAGCTTAAGGCAGATGCAAACTCGGGCAAAAGCTGGTATGAGGCGAAGTAATTTAAAGTGGGGTAGTTTTATGGTTATCGGAATAACGGGCGGAAGCGGCTCGGGAAAGAGTATGATTTCAAGGGCACTTTCGGATAAAGGGTTTTTGGTTATTGATGCAGATATTATCGCACGAGAGATTGTTAAAGTCGGCGAGCCTGCTTTGGAAGAAATTAAAAAAGCTTTCGGCGAAGAGGTATTGTTGTCTGACGGAAGCCTTAACAGAAAAAAGCTTGGCAGAATTGTGTTTTCATCAAAAGAAAAGCTTAATATTCTTAATTCGATTACTCATAAATATATTACCGAAAGGATAAAAGAAATTATAAATAAAAATCCCGAAAAGGACATTATAGTTGACGGCGCTGTTTTAAAAGAGAGCGGAATTTCGGAGATTTTAGACATTTGTGTATTTGTTTTTTCTCCGGAAGATGTGCGAAAGGAGCGCATTGTAAAGCGCGACAACCTTACAGCTGAAGAAGCCAAAAAGCGCATAAACAGCCAGAAGAGCGATGAAGAATACAGAAAAGAATGCGATTTTGAGGTTTCAAATTCGGGAAAAGAAAGTGTTTTATCTATAACAGAAAAGGTAATTGAGTTTATAAAAAAGGCGAAAGGATCAAGAGTGTGAAAACCAAACTGATTGTTTTTATTTTAATATTATTAATGCTTCTTGCGGGCTGTGAGGGAACGATTTCAAGGTTTTCGTTTCCGACTGACTTTAAGTCAAGCGTTTTAAAATACAGCGAAGAATATAATTTAGACCCATATATCGTTTATGGAATAATAAAAAGGGAAAGTAAGTTTATCCATGATGCAGAGTCCGGGAAAGGGGCAAAGGGGCTTATGCAGCTTACTGATGCTACTGCAGAGTGGACAGCTGAAAAAACAGGTCACAATAAAGATTTTAACCTTTTTGACCCGAAAACCAACATAAAGCTTGGATGTGCATATTTTTCGCATCTTATAGAGGTTTACGGCGGAAATATATCTTTGGCTCTTTGCGCTTATAACGCGGGAATGGGAAATGTTAACTCGTGGATTGGTGAGGGAATAATTACGGGCGAAAACTTTGATGCTGACGCCGTTCCGTTTGAGGAAACAAGAAATTATATAAAAGATGTTTACAGTTTTTCAGAAACCTATAAAGAGCTTTACCCGGATTTGGTTTAAAAATAGTAAAAATACACCCGAAAACACTGATATTTTATAATAAATATATAAAATTAGAAAAAATTGAAAAAAGTTGTTGCAAAATACTTTTTACTGTGTTATAATATTAGCTGTTGCGGTATGCTTTGCCGCGGTTAATATTAAGAAAGGAGGAATTTTTAATGAGAGAAGGAATTCATCCCGATTACAAGCAGACCACTATTACATGTGCTTGCGGAGAAGTTATTGAGACAGGTTCAACAAAAGAGAACATAAAGGTTGAAATTTGCTCTAAGTGCCATCCGTTCTACACAGGTAAGCAGAAGCTTGTTGATACAGGCGGACGTGTTGAGAAGTTCAAGAAGCGTTTTGGTCTTGACAAGTAATTTAACTTTACAAAAAACATTGAATTAGTATGATTAGTAAACCGTATCGCAGATTATGGCTTCTCCGGCTTTATCCGGGATACAGGCGTTTCTTTTCAAAATATCAGGAGGTGAAAGTAATGATTAAAGAAGTAAAGGATTCTATCATAGCTGAATACAAAATCCACGAGACAGACACAGGTTCTCCCGAGGTTCAGATCGCTGTTCTAACAGAGAGAATTAACCGTCTTAACGAGCATCTTCAGGACCATAAGAAAGACCATCACTCAAGAAGAGGTCTTCTAAAGATGGTTGGTAAGAGAAGAGGTCTTTTGGATTATCTTATGAGAGTTGATATCGAAAGATACCGTGCTATCGTTGCTAAGTTAAATCTTAGAAAGTAGTTTATTTAAAATGAGCGGAAGGCGTCTTCTTCCGCTCATTTGTATGTTTTTTCATTGCGGTTTTCTGGCGATTAGCAATTAGAACAGAATTTTTAGCGGTAAAAGTTTTGTTCTAAGTGCTAAACATCAGTTGCCGCAAAATAATAAATTTAAGAAAAGAGGTAATAAGATGTTTAAAACATTTGAAACAACACTTGCGGGAAGACCGCTTGTGATTGAAACAGGTAAAATGGCATGTCTTACTAACGGCCATTGTCTAGTTCGCTATGGCGACACTGCTGTTATGGTAAACGTTACAGCATCAAGAACACCCAGAGAGGGAGTAGACTTTTTCCCTCTAAGTGTTGACTACGAAGAAAAGCTATACTCCGTTGGTAAAATCCCCGGAGGCTACATTAAAAGAGAGGGTAAGCCCTCTGAAAAGGCTATTTTAACAAGCCGTGTTATCGACAGACCCATAAGACCTTTGTTCCCGGCAGATTTAAGAAACGACGTTTCTGTTGTGGCAACAGTTCTTTCTGTTGAACAGGACAATCCCCCCGAGGTTGCAGCTATGATTGGTACTTCAATCGCGCTTTCTATTTCAGATATTCCCTGGAATGGTCCTATCGGCGGTGTTTGGTTAGGTCTTGTTGACGGTAAGTTTGTTATAAACCCCACAGTTGCTGAAAGAGAAAAGTCCGAGATGCACGTTACAGTTGCCGGAACAAAAGAAAAGGTTGTTATGATTGAAGCCGGCGCTAACGAAATTGAAGAGAGCGTTATGCTTGAGGGTATTAAGTACGCTCACAAGGTTATTATTGAAATCTGCGATTTTGTAGAAAGCATCAGAAACGAAATCGGCAAAGAAAAGTTTAGCTATGAAGCTCACGATATCAATCACGATTTGTGGGATGCTATAAAGGCTATGAGCTATGAAAAGATTCAGTATGCATTAGATACTGATGATAAGAACATCCGTGACGAGCGTATGGGTGTTGTTGAAGATGAAGTTATCGAGGCACTTTCTGACGAGTTCCCGACAATTACAGAAGAACTTGGCGAAATTCTATACAAGATGCAGAAGGAAATCGTTCGTGACTGGTTGGTTGCTGGCCGCCGTGTTGACGGAAGAGGCTTAAACGAAATTCGTCCTTTGGCTGCTGAGGTAGACCTACTATCAAGAACTCACGGTTCAGGTATGTTTACAAGAGGTCAGACACAGGTTTTAACAGTTGCAACACTTGCGCCTTTGGCTGAAGTTCAAAGACTTGACGGTATTGACGTTGAAGAAACAAAGAGATATATGCACCATTATAATTTCCCCAGTTATAGTGTTGGTGAAACAAAGCCCTCAAGAGGCCCCGGCCGTCGTGAGATAGGTCATGGTGCTTTGGCAGAGCGTTCATTGGTTCCCGTTCTTCCTTCTGAAGACGAGTTCCCTTACGCTATAAGAACAGTTTCTGAGGTTCTAAGCTCAAACGGTTCAACATCTCAGGGTAGTGTTTGCGGTAGCACATTGGCTCTTATGGCAGCAGGCGTGCCGCTTAAGGCTCCCGTTGCAGGTATTTCT